>CANDKL010000212.1 GCA_947385255.1 uncultured Roseburia sp.
AACATTGCAGAGCTGATTTCCCTCTATCTTACAAAGGAATGCTTCGATACCCGCACGGTAAACGACGGGGAGGAGGCGCTTACCGTTTTTGAGCAGTACTCCCCGAACCTGATCCTGTTAGACCTGATGCTGCCCGGCATTGACGGTTATCAGGTTTGCCGGGAAATCCGCGCGAAGCACGACATTCCGATTATTATGCTTTCCGCTAAGGGCGAAATTTTTGACAAGGTCTTAGGGTTAGAGCTTGGCGCCGACGACTATATTATGAAGCCATTCGACTCCAAGGAGCTCGTCGCCCGGGTAAAAGCCGTTTTAAGACGCTATCATCCGGCTTCCAAAGCCGAAAAGGCAAACGCCAATATCAAATGCGTGGAATATCCCGGCCTGGAGGTCAATCTTTCCAATTATTCCGTTCTCTACAACGGCCATCCCGTGGACATGCCGCCGAAGGAGCTGGAGCTTTTGTATTTTCTCGCCTCCTCGCCCAATCAGGTCTTTACCAGAGAGCAGCTTTTAGACCATATCTGGGGCTATGAATATATTGGCGATACCCGTACCGTAGATGTGCATGTCAAACGGCTCCGTGAAAAAATCAAGGATAATAATTCCTGGAGCCTTGCTACCGTATGGGGTATCGGATACAAATTTGAAGTAAACGGGTGACAAGGATGAAAAAAACGATTTATCCCAAGCTGTTTATCGGATATCTGCTGTTTGGGACTTTGGGATTCGTAGTTGTTACCACAGTTACGTATCACTTATCCTACCGTTATATTGCGGATACGGAGGCCTCCAGGCTTTACAAGGAAGCAAACCTGCTGGCCTCCGATTATGCAGCCAGCTACTACAACAAGACAATTACCCTGACCGAATTTGAAGAGCGCCTTAAGGCCTTAGGCTATTATCTTGACGCACAAATCTGGATTGTCGGAACAAAGGGCGACATTCTGGTCAATTCTGCCCAAAGCGCAGACCTGTCCAACATGAAAACCATAGAAGGCTTTAATATCAGCGATTTTAGCAACCGTTATTACCTGACCAGCCATTTTTACGGCCAGTTTCAGGAAGAACAGCTCAGCGTTTACGCGCCGATTTCTACCGATTACCGCGTCAACGGCTACGTCTTTCTGCACAAGCCGACCAGCAAGCTGATTTCCTTTAACAACGGCTATCTGTACATCGCCTATATTACGCTGGCCATCCTGATCCTCTGTGCCTTTGTGCTGCTTGCTGTTTTTACCTTTACCATTATCCTGCCGCTCAAAAAAATCACAAAGGCCGCGGGAGAATATGCCTCCGGCAATTTTGAACACGGAATAGACGTTCATACCAACGACGAAATCGGCTGCCTCGCCGCCTCCTTTACCTACATGGCCAATGAACTGAATACCCTTGAGGAGGATCAGCGTAAATTTGTATCCAATGTGTCGCATGATTTCCGTTCTCCCCTGACCTCCATCAAAGGCTATGTAGAAGCCATGCTCGACGGCACGATCCCCTTTGAAATCCAGGAAAAATACTTAAAAATCATCCTGTTCGAAACAGAGCGCTTAAACAAGCTGACGGAATGCCTTCTGGAATTGAACCAATACGGAAAACGCGGGGGAATGCTGGACATTTCAAGATTTGACATCAACCATACCGTCAAGATGACGGCTCAGACCTTTGAGGGGATCTGCAAGGATAAACGGATTTCGATTGAACTCATTCTGACCGGACAAACACTTTTTACACAGGCCGATATCAGCAAAATCCAGCGGGTCATCCATAACCTGCTGGATAACGCAATCAAGTTCTCTTTGCCGGATTCGGCCATTACCGTTCAGACCACGGTAAAAAACGAGAAGATTTTTGTTTCTGTCAATGACCACGGAATTGGCATTCCAAAGGAAAGCCTGGGCAAAATCTGGGAGCGATTTTATAAAACCGATCTCTCCCGCGGAAAGGACAAGAAAGGCACCGGACTTGGCCTCGCCATTGTCAGAGAAATAATTCTGGCACACAAGGAAAATATTAATGTCATCAGCACGGAAGGCGTCGGTACCAAGTTTATTTTTTCCCTGCCGCTTTGCCAGCCTGAGGATGAGGTTTAAAATGCGTAACCGGGCAGCTTTGCCGGAATGGCTGCTAAAAAGCAGACGCCCTGCGTCAATCCCGGGATTTCTGCCGGACAAATAAGAAAAACAACCCGATCAACACTGTAAAAATGGCAATAAACTGTGAGGTAGACAGCGCCCCTACCGCTCCGCGCTCCAGATCTCCCCGAAAATATTCCAAAACAAAACGCCCTGCGCTGTACGTAATGATATAGGTCACACCTACCATCCCGCGCTTTAATCCGCCCTTCCGCCACATTGCAAACAGCAGCAGAAAATTCAGGAAATCCAGACCGGACGAAACCAGCTGAATCGGGAATAATTTTACCCCAGCCGGCGCATAAGAGGAGCTGTGAAAGACCACGCCAAGTGCGCCTTCTGTCGGCCTTCCATAGCAGCAGCCGGCCAGAAAGCAGCCCACCCTGCCTATGCTCTGTGCCAGTGCAACGGCAGGCGCGGCAAGATCAAAGGTCGTCCAGAAATCGGTTTTCTTTTTCCTGCAGTATGCATATGCAGTCAGCACGCCGCCAATCAGCCCCCCAAATACCACAAAGCCATTCGACAGATAATCCAGGATGATAGCCGGATTTTCTAAAATCTGCGGCAGAATGGTAATCCAGAACAGCAGCTTGGATGCCGCATAGCCGCCGATGACAGCCGCAATCCCCAAGCCCATAATATACCCTTCCTCCGCAATTTTACTCCGTTTTACCTCATGCTCCCCCAGTCCGATTGCGGCCGCAATCGCGAGCGCCGTCATCAAACCGTAGCTGTATACCGTAAACGGCCCAATTGAAAATAACTCCGGTAACATATGCCTCTCCTTTCACAAAACAGAAAAACCCCGGCCGTAGATATACAACCGGAGTTTTATTTATCCCATTCCTAAACCAGCTCTAAAAGAACCTCCAGGGCGCCGTCGCCCTTCCTCTGTCCAATTTTGATAATTCTGGTATAACCGCCATTGCGGCTTGTGTATTTCGGTGCAATTTCATCAAATAATTTTGCAACGAGATCCACCTGCTTGGTGTTCTTTTTTCTGCCCGGAGCTTCGCTCGGAACATACTTCACCGGATAAAGTACCTTTAACATCTGCCTTCTGGCATGAAGGCGGGACGGCTTATCCTTCTTAATCGTCTTGTCAACCTCGTCGTAAACAGTGACGCGCTTCCCGTTGACAACCTCCTTTACTCTCTTGCCATCCTTATCCTTGCGTGCAACCTTTGCCCGGATCGTAACCTCTTCAAAATTGTCTTTTTCCTTGACAGCCATTGCTATCAGGCCCTCTGCAATTTTGCGAACCTCTTTTGCCTTGGACTCTGTTGTAACGATCCTTCCATTATAAATCAATGCTGTTACCTGATTTCTCAATAAAGCTTTTCTCTGGTCGGAAGTCCTTCCCAACTTTCTATATTTTGCCATTATTTACCTCCTGTAGCACATCCGACACGCACTTTGGACTTACTATCGAATGCTGTTTCCTGTTCGCTTTCTCCTCTCTGATAGGGAGCAGACCTCCTTCTGCCATTTGGACTTACGAAATCGGCCTAATATATGTGCTTTTATATGTCTTCACTCTGGTTGAGCTGAAGCCCCAGTTCTTTTAGCTTTGCAAGCACCTCTTCCAAAGACTTCCTGCCAAGGTTCCGAACCTTCATCATATCCTCCGGCGTCCGATTCGTCAGCTCCTCTACGGTATTAATGCCTGCCCTCTTTAAGCAGTTGTAGGAACGAACGGATAACTCCAGCTCGTCGATATTCATTTCCAAAACCTTACCCTTGGCATCGTCCTCCTTCTCTACCATAACCTCGGCAGACATCGCTGTTTCGGAAAGGTTGATAAAGAGGCTTAAATGCTCGCTTAAAACCTTGGCAGCCAGGCTGACTGCCTCATCCGGTTCCAATGTTCCATTTGTAAATACATCTAAAGTGAGTTTATCGTAATCTGTAATTTGGCCTACACGCGTATTTTCAACGGTTAAATTTACACGCTCTACCGGTGTGTAGATAGAATCGACCGCTATGACACCGATGGGTACGTCTTCCGATTTATTCTTTTCGGCGCTGACATATCCTCTGCCCTTTGTAATGGTAAGCTCCATGTATAGCTTGCAGTCTGCTCCTCCGTTTAAATTCGCAATCACTAAATCCGGATTTAAGATCTGAATATCAGGATCTGCCTGAATATCAGATGCTGTAACAACACCTTCACCCTCAAATTCAATGTAAGCAACCTTTGGCTCATCTGTCGGACACGTATTCTTAAGTGCAAGATTCTTGATGTTCATGATGATCTCAGTCACATCTTCCTTTACGCCTGGGATAGAACTGAACTCATGTAATACACCGTCAATTTTTATCTGGCTTACCGCTGCACCCGGTAGGGAAGAAAGCATAATTCTCCTTAAAGAATTACCCAATGTCGTACCATATCCTCGTTCCAAAGGCTCTACAACAAATCTTCCATACTTTTTGTCTTCTGAAATTTCAGCGATTTCAATTTTTGGTTTTTCAAAATCGAACAATACAAAGCCCTCCTTTTCGGGTATATGCCTATCTCAATCCGCCGACCAAGCTTCCATTACTTACTGTATAACTCGACGATGAGCATCTCATCAACAGGTACATCGATCTGCTCTCTGGAAGGCAGCTCTTTGATTGTTCCGCCCAGACCGTCCTCATTCACATCAAGCCATTCCGGAACCAGCCTTCCGCCTGTCACCTCAAGAATATCCTTGAATCTCTGGAGTCCTCTGCTCTTCTCCCGGACTTCAATGACATCGCCCGCTTTGATCAAATAGGATGGAACGCTGACGCATTTGCCATTGACTGTGATAAATTTGTGATTGACAATCTGCCTGGATTCCCGCCTGGTCCTCGCAAGTCCCATACGGAAAATCACGCTGTCCAATCTTCTCTCTAAGAGGATCATCAGGTTTTCACCTGTCATGCCCTTCATCTTATCTGCCTTAACATAGTAATTATGGAACGGCTTCTCCA
The DNA here is from genome assembly GCA_947385255.1 of uncultured Roseburia sp. GTDB lineage: Bacteria > Bacillota > Clostridia > Lachnospirales > Lachnospiraceae > Roseburia_B. The sequence continues at coordinate 5,097 of CANDKL010000212.1, forward strand.
ATACGCCATAAATGAATTTTGCTTTCTGCTTCTCTCGCAGCTGAAGGCCGTATTCAGAAATCTTTCTGTTTGCTCTTTTTAACTCTCTGTTTGATTTTTTGTCTACTCCTAAATAAACCGGATCTAAACCCAGCGATCTGCACCTTTTAAGAATAGGAACTCTGTTAATTGCCATCTTAGACTATCCCTCCTGAATAAATTAGACTCTTCTGCGTTTTGGTGGACGACATCCATTGTGAGGAACTGGTGTTACGTCTCTGATACTTGTTACCTCCAGACCGCATGCAGAAAGTGCACGGATTGCGGCTTCCCTTCCTGATCCCGGTCCCTTTACCATAACATCTACTGATTTTAAGCCATGAATCAAAGCTGCCTTGGTAGCTGTCTCAGCCGCCATTTGTGCAGCATATGGAGTAGATTTCCTTGAACCTCTAAAACCAAGACCACCGGCACTTGCCCATGAAAGAGCATTTCCTTCAGCATCTGTAATTGTTACAATTGTATTGTTGAAGGATGACTGAATATGTGCCTGTCCGCGTTCAACGTTTTTCTTAACACGCTTTTTTG
>CANDKL010000213.1 GCA_947385255.1 uncultured Roseburia sp.
ATGCCTCCTGAAGGGCTTCTGTTACCCGGGCACGATCCATCCCATGCAGCATTGCAGGATTGATAAAACCGCCTGCATAGCTGTCCTCACACTGCCACTGCCCGCTCATGGTTTTGTGGTTTACGATATCGAGCATATGGCTTTGCAAATCATAGGAAAAAAAGATATCCTTTGAGGATTCCAGCGCAACCCGGTAGCGTTCCTTTTCCTCTAAAAGAATATTCTCCGCCTCTTTCTGACGTTCGGTCAGATCCTGCACAACGTCATACAGCGCGTCAATTTCCAAAATACCGGAGGGCTTAAATTCCTTTAAGCCGGCGCTTCCTCTGCTGATGCACTGCACCAGACGCCCCACAGGCCTCATGAGATGCTTCACCAGGATATAAATGCCGATCACGCCGAATGCCAGGCCTATCAGAATAGCGGCAACCATCCAGATATAAAGCTGCCGCCCCATGCCAAACAAATCCTGCTCCAGGCCAAGGCCCAGAAGCACCCATTCCGTATTTTCATAGGGCACGTTATTGCTGTAGAGCTTCAACGGACAGACTACGGCATAAATTTCCTGTCCGTGAAACGGTATACCCTGTACCCGCGAAAGACTGCCGTAATCTGTTTCCTGCAGTGTAAATACACCGTCCTTAGAACAGACCTCGTTATAGAGGATACCCTTTCCCGCCAGCGAGGCATAGCTGCCGTCCGCCTGCCTTACGGCCAGCATATATCCGGACTGCTGCGCTTCATTTAATTCCTCCACAGGAAAATAGCTGTTTAAGCTTTTTTCGGAAATTTCCACTCCAAGCACACCGTATACCTGCCCTTTGCTGCGAAGCGGCAGAGAATAGGTAATCATTTGATAAGAATCCCCGTTTTTCTTTTCCAGAGAAAAGGGTGGGGACCAAAAGCCCAGATCGGACGTATCCGCATCCGCGTATGCCATCCCGGCCCGCCAGGGCTCATAAAAATAGCTGTCCGATGCATGTTTGCCCTGGCCGTCCATAGAAAAGCGCGTCGTCCAGTGGGTGTCCAGCGGAATGCCCCATTCTCTGGAAAGCTGCTTGCTGCCGCGTTCCAAAAGCAGATCCGTATAGTTGGCCGGATTGGTATCCGGATCGGAATCCCGGATAAAAAATCCGTCAAAATCCGAAGCCTTCTGCATTTCCTCCCCGGTCAGAATCAGGAAAATACCCGTCGTAGAATGATTCTGCAGCATGGTCAGGCATTCCGGAAACAAAAGCTCCAAAAGCTGTTTTTTTAACTCCTCTGAAGAAAGAAGCTCCTCCATCGTTACAGACTGCTTTTGCAAAAGCTGTTCTGTAATCTGGCCAAAAGGCTCCTCCTGCTCATGAACCGCTGCCCAGCGCTGGTTCATATCATTCTGCAAAATGACCATGCGGTTTTCCACTAACCGACTCATCATGCTGCTTGCATATTCCTCTAAGGTTCCGGCCGTTCTTCTAACTACCAGGGTACCGATGGCAATGACGCTTTGTACCAGCATAATTGTGATTAACGGAATCAAAAAAAACCGGAATAATGTTGCTTTCTTTTTTGGTTGACGTTTGATCTTCATCTCATCCCTACTTGCCTGCTGCAGTATTCAATGCTTCGCAAAAAGAATCGTACCATTCCTCAAATGCTTCCTCCGTTACAAACGCTGCGCTTGCTTCCTCTGTGCTCTTTCCCTGACCCTGCGCCTCCTCTACCGCCTGACGGTCTAAAGAGGCCTTGTCTGCCAGGTGGTATTCCAGTACCTTTCTTGCCGCAGAGCCGTTTTCAAAGCATTTATTGGTATACAAGGATACGTTTTCCTGCTCGTCAAAAGCCGTAGTCAGGCAGTCATAGGTCTTAGGCGCCACCTCCAGCTGCCGATCTGCGATGACCTGATCCAGCTTTTCGACATTGCCGGCTTCCTTTAACACCGGCAGGTAGCCAGATACGCAGCCAAACTGCAGGTTATTCTCCGCCTGCGTAAACCATTTTAAAAATTCGACAGCCGCATATTCATGCTGCTCGTCCGATTTGCTGACCACCATGCCAGCGCCCTGCTGTACGGCGCATGGATCCCCGTCCTTTAACACAGGCGCTGCCATTGTCAGATAATCAATATCGTAGCTGCCGCTTTCCGACTCCACCTGCTCCGGAAAATACATGGCCGAGGCCGTAGAGCCCGTATAGGCTAACAGATCGCCTGTCTTTACATCGTCCGAACGAAAGGAGCCGTAAGCCCCGAAGTATCCTTTTACCATGGGCACATAATAGTTCTCCCACAGACGATGCAGCTTGTCTTTTGGCACATGCAGCGTCATCTGTCCGTTTTCCACCTCAAAAAGCTCTTCCCCCAGCTGCTTCATGCCAATGATAAAATAATTGGCCAAGGCGTCCCTGCCATAAAAAGCCTTGCCGTCCCCCGGTATATCCGGCGTCTGTGCATCCGTCCATTCATAATAGGCCTGTGCTGTTTCAGCAACGCCTTCGATCGTCCTCAAAGCCTCCAGAGAAGCTCCGGTATCCTTCGCAAAGAGCTCCCAGTCTGTCCGGTTGAGCATCATAATCTCCGTGGATTTTGCTACAGGAAAAATCCGAAGCGAGCCGTCTGCGGCGATACAGCCCTCCTCAATATAAGAATCGACATACTGTTTCAGCTCTTCCTCACTCAAATAATCGGAAAGGTTCGCCAGAGCGCCGGCCTGTTCCATTTCATAGGCTGTATCCGCATAGGAAGAAAAGATATCCGGCATAGCATCCGCGCCCACCTTGCCGCCGATGGAATCCCGGACAGCTGCCTCCAGATCGGAAACAGAGCCCTGGCTGTAGCCCTGCACATAAATGCCCTGCTCCTTGCCTGCCGTATGATTAAACTCTTCTACCAGTGCATCAAATGCGGTCTGCTGGGAACCGTTATAATAATGCCATATAGTAAGCGATACCGGATTTTTGGGATCCAACGGCCCGCTGCTGCTGCATCCGGACAGCCCTAATGCCAGAGCTGCCAATACACACATCATTTTTGCTGTCTTTTTTTTCATATCTGCCCTCCTATTTTCTTTGCATAAGCCCTCTCCTCGGGATATCGTTCAAAATAAAGTCCTCCGCTGATATACTGCTCCAGCTGACAGTAGGTTTTTAACAGGCTGTTTTTTAAATAGGTAAGATGCTTCCTGGCTTCCAGCCTTTCCAGAAAATCCTGTGCCGTCTGATAAAAATGCGGATAGTCTAGCCGGATGATGGGAATCTGCCCTATAATCTCCTCCCGTTCCTTAAGCATACAAAGCTGTACGTCAATCCGGGAAAACATCTGAACCTCCTCATCCTCCTCCCCGGAATAGAAATAGGATTCATAGGTATAAAGGAAAATCTGGTTCAGCCTTGCATCATTGGAGAGGAAGGCATATTCGATTTCTGTCCGCGCCGCTTCTAAAAATTCCTCCTCTTCCTCCTCATGGCACAAAGCCTCTATGGCATTGCACGCAGCTATGAACGGCTGATAATTCTTGATGACGGATCTGCGGCAAAGGCACATATGCAGCAGAATCGTAATCAGCTGCTTCATATATCCGTACAGATAGATGCCGTATTTCTTTAAATCGCTGCAAAGCTGCTCTAAAATCTCCGCAGAATACTCCTGCTGTGCATGCGGCTCCATGCCCATAAGGTGGATGTAGGCTTCGGCAAAGCCGGAGATGTTCTCCTTATTCCACCGCTCTTTGCTGCGGACCAGATCCAGCAAAAGACGGATGCCAAGGTCGTAGCTTTGATTGGAATTACATTCCTCCGCATAAATCAGGAGAAAATCCACATCCCTGCAGCCGGCCCCATAAGCCTGCCCGCAAGCCGTAAACGCCTTCCTGTGATAGCCGCGGGCAAAATACGAGAGGGCAAGCTCCCTCAAAAACCACTGGTTATCTGGCTCCAAACGAACCAGAAGCTCTGCGTTTTTGACCGAAGAGCCTGTTTTGCCGCAGCTGCGCTGCAGTGCCGCCAGGTGATACAAAAAGTAACGCTCATTCGGAAACCGGTTCCGCGCTTGTTCACAGAGGGTCAGACCCCCTTCCTGATCCCCCTTTCGAAGGCTTGTGAGCATCTGCTGCGCCAGCTGCCTGGCAGCTGGTTCCTCAAACGGTGCAAACGCCGGTCCTGCAGGTGTGTCCAAAGCCTTCTTCAATTCGTCGTACGCTCTGCGGATTTCCTGGAAGCCTTTGGGATCGGATTCGGGAGAATGCTTCCGGATCTGCCGAAAGTATGCTTTTTTAATCTCCTGCTGCGAAGCCCCGGGCTTTAAGCCGAGTATTTCATAATATGTATCCATATGATTCATCCCCTATAATTCTTCCAGTAAATCCAGCAGGTCCTCTTCTATTCCCTGCGCCGTTTCCAAATCCTCCATAATGAGGGCTTCCTTTAACTCATAAAGCGCTTCCTCTAACTCCTCCTCCAAAAACAGCCCGTCCCGGATCGGCTGCTTTAACACCCGCTCCACACGGCGGATAATCGTTCGGAACTGCTTGGCATAGGGAGATTCCTTCCACTTGCTGACATCCATCCTGCCCGCCTTTTCCTCGGACTCCTGCATCATATCAATTTCAATGGATGCGTCCATGCCGGTGCTTAAAATTGTCGCCTTTACGGCAAGCATTCCGTTCAGGTTATAGGAAATTTCTACTGAAATCCGCTCGGAACCGGCTTTTTTGGCCGGAATCTGCCCGATGATAAATTCACCGAGAAAATGGTTGCTGCTGACAATGGCGCTTTCTCCCTGATAGATTTCAATGTGCGCCTCGGTCTGGTAATCCATACAGGTATAGTAAACCTGGCTTCTGGTCGTGGGAATGGTCACATTCCGGGGGATAATCACGCTCATCCTCTCGTCGGTCAGCCCGTCCATAATGCGGATGCCAAGCGTATACGGATTGACATCCGTCATCAAAATGCTCTCCTCCTGCTCAATGCTACCTTGAATAATCCCGGCCTGAATCGCCGCGCCCTCTGCAACTGCAAAATCCGGATCCACTGCCCTGGCGGGCTCCATGCCCAGATAGCCTTCGATATCCTTGGCCACAATCGGCATCCTTGTAGAACCGCCTACAAGGATAATCCGGTCAATTTCTGCGGGCAGGATCCCGCTGTCTGCCAGTACGATGTCAATCGGCCGGTGCGTCCGTTCTAAAAGCCCTCCCACAAGCTCTTCAAACTGTACCGCCGTGACCGTTTCATCCAAAGCCAGCGGCTTGCCGTTCTTTTCCATAATCATCGGCACCAGCACGTGATAGGAATCCTGGGTGCTCAGCGCAATCTTGCACCGTTCCGCCTCCTCCTTTAATTTGACCATGGCAAATTTGTTGCTTTTTAAATCGATATCATACTTCTGCTGAAACCGGCTGTTCAGCCAATCGGCCAGCTTTTCATCGAAATCCTTGCCGCCGAGCTTGTTATCTCCGCTGCTTGCTTTTACCTCCAGCACGCCGTCAAACATCTCTAACAGCGTCACGTCAAAGGTACCGCCGCCCAAATCATATACCAGGATATGGCTTTCCTCGTCCATATGAAGAAGGCCATAGCTTAAAGCAGCAGCCGTCGGCTCATTGATGATACGCTCTACCGTAAATCCGGCCTCCATTCCGGCTTTCACGGTGGCCTGCCTTTGGATGTCA
>CANDKL010000214.1 GCA_947385255.1 uncultured Roseburia sp.
TGCTGGCCGTATTACTGCTTGCGCTGTTGGAGGCCGCGCGGTTTTACGGCTTAAAGGAGGACGCGGAAGAATGGACGCTTCTTGCCGCAGAATCGCTGGCAGCGGCCTATCAGCCCGTGCTTTTTGAGGAGTACCGCCTGTTTTTTCTGGACGGCTGCTTTGGTCAGAGGCTGCTTGATACCGGGCGCATGGAGGATGAGATGGAGGTTCTTCTGCATGAAAACCTGACGGCGAAGGATCGGACGGAGGGCGCTTATTTTTACCGGATGCAGGTACAGGGAATTGATGTGGAAAAATACCGCCTGGCAACCGACGAGGCGGGAAAGGTGTTCGAAATGCAGGCGGCGAATGCCATGAAGCATGAAATGGGCCTGCGGGCAGCGGAGGAAATCAGGGAGCGGATTTTGCAGACCCAAAAGCAGTCCGGACAGGGTGGGGAAACAAAGGAGGCCATTGCAGACGCGGATACGGCGTTAAGCGGCCTTGCGGCGGAAAAGGAGGCCAAGGAAGCAGAGACGGCCAGGGAAACAGAACCAGCGGAGGCGCCGCCGGAAAATCCGCTGGATATATTAAAAAAGCTTTGTAAACAGGGAATCCTCGCTTTAGTGCTTCCGCAGGGGAAAACGGTCTCCGCAAAAGCCGTGTCTGTGGATAACTGCCTGCAAAAGAGAAGCCTTGACACCGGTAATTTTCCACAGACCAAGCAGCCCGGCTGGTATGAGCGCATTCTCATGCAGGAGTTTATCAAGCCGTTTGCCGGAAATGCGGTGGAGCCAAAGGAGGAGGGTGCGCTTTCCTATGGGACGGAGTACATCATCTGCGGGAAGGAAAGCGATGAAAGGAATTTAAAGGGAACCGTCAAAAAGCTGCTTTTGCTGCGGGAGGGACTGAATCTGCTGCAGCTGCAGCTGGATGAGACGAAACAGGGAGAGGCGGCTGCCACAGCCGCGGCCCTTGCAGGCATTGCGGCAAATCCGGCGGTGATTGCCGTTGTAAAGGAAGGAATTCTGGCGGCATGGGCATATGCGGAAAGCCTGTGTGATGTCAAGGCGCTTTTAGCCGGCGGGAGGATTCCGCTGTTAAAGGACGGAGCCGACTGGCAGACACAGCTTTCCAATCTGGCAGAGGCAGTATCTGCAGAGCAGCAGGGAGCAGGGCACGGTTTGTCGTATGAGGATTATCTGGATACGCTGCTGTATGCCAAATCCGTCAAGCAGGCGGCTTACCGCAGCATGGATTTGATGGAATGGCATTTAAAGAGTCAGAAGGGATTTGAGGATTGCAGAATGGACGCGATGATTGCAGGCTTTTGCAGTGAGGTGAGGTATGAAGCAGATACGTTGTTTTTGGGGATGTTCGGAGAGGGAGGGCCGGGAGGCTTTCGGTTTTCGGAGAAGGCCCGGTATGTTTATGAGCAGTAGGCCAGACTGCGGATACAGGGAGGTGCCCTCATGCCTATGAAAAAAATCTCTCTGCCTGTCATAGATAATCATATGAGACACCGCGCAATGGGGGCACCGCTCTGTATCCGCATGGAGGGCTTTTATATGGTGGAGCTTGCCGTGGTTCTCCCGTTTTTTGCAGGCTTTCTGGCGGCGCTTTTGTTTTTCTTTCAGGCGCTTACCGTGCAGCAGGAGGTGGGAAATACCCTGCTTGCGGCAGGAAGGGAATTATCCGTGCTGGCCTGTAGAGAGGATAAAAGCGAGGCGGCCATGGCGGCTTATGTAAGGGGAAGAATGCTTACCGGCCTGAAAGCAGATTCTGCCGCAGACCGTTTTATCCGGTATGGCAGAATGGGTATTCGGCTGACGCAGTCCGATTTTTCCGGAAGCTACATTTATCTGCAGGCAGATTATGGGCTGCGGCTGCCCTTCGGCCTGTTTGGGAAGCGGGAAATCCGGATGACCCAGAGGCTCAAATGCCGGAAATGGATCGGGCAGGCTGCAGACGGCGGCACAAAAGAGGAAATCGTATACATAACGCCGGCGGGAAGCGTTTATCATAGAAAAAGGGAATGCAGCTATTTGAGCCCGTCCGTAAGCAGTACAAAAAAACGCAGAGTCGGAAGGCTGCGCAATGAGAACGGCGGAAAATATTACCCCTGCGAAGCCTGTGTAAAGGGGGCGGATGCAGATGGGGGAACGGTGTATATCACAAAATTCGGGGATCGGTACCACAGCAGGAGGGATTGCGCAAAAATTCGGCGCACCGTTTATGCAGTCCGGCTGTCGGAGGTAAAGGGCAGGAATGCCTGCGTTAAATGCGGAAGGGAGTAGCTTATGATTCAGTCATATGTGCTGCTGGGTACGCTGGGCGTACACAGTATGGAGGATTTAAGAGACAGGAAAATAACGGTGACGGTCACATTGTTTTCGGGAATATTAGGCGTGCTTTTGCACCTGTTTTTTCCGCAGCGGAGTATTTTTGAAATGCTGGCGGGCATGCTGTCAGGCGCAGGAATTGTGCTGTTTGGCAAGCTGGCCGGGGGGAAAATGGGAATGGGAGACGGACTTGTGTTTATGCTCACAGGACTGTACTTAGGAGCGGCAGATAATTTGCTTTTGATGTGCATATCCTTTCTGCTCGCGGGAGGCTTCGGGACACTTCTGCTCGTGCTTGACTGCGGGCAAAGAAACCGGAGAATCCCGTTTGTCCCATTTTTGTTTGTGGCATATTTTTTGATGATAATCGGGTGAGGTGAGAATATGAAACGGCAGGAAGCGTCTTATACGGTGGAGCTGTCCCTGCTGCTGCCGATTGTGGTGTTTGTATTGTTTGCGCCGATATATACGGGATTTTCGCTGTACGGACAGACAAAGGAAGCATCCGTCTGCGGCTGGGATGCGGAATTTTGCGCGGAGGAGCGGGTGCGCAGCTTAACATGGGTGGAGAAGAGGAAGGAGGAGCTGCAATGACAGAATACAGAAGATACCAGGGAAAAAGCTATATGGTGTGCACCGGCGACGCCGCCGGAGAAGGATATGAGTATCCCATGCTGGCAGAGAACCGGATTTTGGGGCTTTTGCCATTTCGGATGTCCAACGCGGATCAAAAGCGGCAGCTCTGGTATGACATCAGCGGAAGGCAGGCGTTAGAGGACTGGATGAAGCTGAAACGGGCGGACAGCGTATTTTTAAAAAAATTTATGACGGCGCTGGCGGAAACTATCGTGCAGGCAGGTGAATTTTTGCTTTGTGAGGACAAAATATCGCTGCTGCCGGAACGAATCTTTGTAGATTTGGAGGAGCGGGACATTTCCTTTTGCTATATGCCGTCCGAACAGACGGTTTTTTCGGACAGCCTGCGTACCTTTATGGAATACTATCTGTCCCATATGAATCACGGAGACCGGAGCGGCGTGCAGCGGTGCTATGCCGTATACGAAAAATGCCAGCAGGCGCATGTGCCGATGGAGGAGCTGTTGGAGATTCTCTACGAGGAGGAAAACGGGGAGCCTGCGCAGCCCTGTGTGCAGCCGGAGGAGGAAAAGGCTTACCGGACGCCGGAAAAGGAGATAAAGCTGCCAAAGCTGCCAGGCGTATCCAAGGAACGAAGGAAAAAACGCAGATTTGCCGAGATCCTGCGCTCTGGAGGCTTGTTTTTCCCCGAAAAGAAAAACAAGCGCCGCAGGGCCGATTTCTATGAGCCGAAGGAATATCCTGAAAGCCAAACCAGCCAGACGGTATTTCTGGGAAGCGAAACAGATCGGCTGTTGGGAGAGCTGAAATATGAAGGAGACGAAACGGGAACGAACCTTTCCATCACGACAGACGTATTTTTGATTGGAAGCCGGCAGGGCGAAGTGAACGGGGTGATCCGGGATGAAACGATCAGCAGGATACATGCGAGAATTACAAGAGAAGAGGACTGCTTTTATCTGGAGGATCTGAACTCCACAAACGGCACCTACCGCAACGGTGAGCTGCTGAATTACAGAGAAAAGGTGCGTCTGGAGAAAAACGACAGAATTACATTTGCAAAGGTGTGCTATCGGTTTGTATAAATGAGGCTTGCAAAAAATCCGGTATGCTTTATAATGGAATACACGATTATTCTGAGAAAAAGCGAGGGATCGAATGAAATTGGAAAACCGGGAGAATGCACCATACGTCACTGTTTTGTTTGTCTCTGTCAATATTCTGATCTGGCTTGTGCTCGAGCTGATAGGGGATACGCAGGACAGCTATTTTATGATCGCGCACGGAGCGGCGTACCAGCCATATATTACAGAGCACGGAGAATATTTCAGGCTGCTTACCTGTATGTTTTTGCATTTTGGGGCGGATCACCTGATGAATAATATGCTGGTGCTGGGTGTGACCGGAATCCGGCTGGAATGTACAATCGGGAGCATCCGTTTTGCAATTTTGTATTTGTGCAGCGGACTGTGCGGAAATATTCTGTCCCTGTATCAGGATATAGGAGCTATGGAGCCTGCCGTATCCGCAGGGGCTTCCGGAGCGGTGTTCGGCGTCATCGGAGGGCTCTTGGCCTGGGCGGTCTGGCATCGGGGCAGAGTGGGAACGCTTACGACTAAGGGATTGCTGGGAATGGCGGCGCTGAGTCTTTATTATGGATTTTCTACGTCGGGGGTAGATAACTGGGGGCATATCGGAGGGCTGCTTGGCGGCATTGTAATCGGGAGCGTATTTGCAGTGGGCGCAAGGATGGCTCATAGCGGGCGTGAATGAGGAGCTGAATTCTTCAAACATCCTTAAGAAATCGCATATAGTATATTGATTTTGAGAAGGAAAATCAATATACTATAAAAAGGCACAAAATGTGGCGGTTGGACAGAATCGGATTTTTGGATGGAGGAAGCTATGAAAATTAAGATATACTACGGCGGAAGAGGTCTGTTGGATGATCCTACATTATATGTATTGGACAAGATGGAAGACGTACTAAAGGAGCTGCGTGTCACGGTAGAGCGCTACAATATATACGAGCATAAGAACGAAATTTCCACACTGCCCCATACCTTTAAGGATGCGGACGGTATTATTTTGGCAACGACTGTGGAATGGCTGGGCATTGGCGGCTATATGCAGCAGTTTCTGGATGCCTGCTGGCTGTACGGGGATAAGGAGATGATGGGCTCTCTTTACATGCAGCCGATTGTCATGTCTACGACCTATGGGGAGCGGGAGGGCGTTATGGCGCTGGAAAATGCGTGGGTGATTCTGGGAGGACAGCCGTGCAGCGGGCTGTGCGGCTATGTAGAGGATTTGGTCAGCTTTGAAATGAATCAGGAATATACCCTGATTATTGAGAAAAAAGCGGAGAATCTGTACCGCTCCATTTCACAGAAGATGAAGGCGCTGCCCAGCAGTAATCAGGCGATTACGCAGAATGTGCTGCGGACGCCGTCGATGGATCTGACGCCGCAGGAGAGCGAGCAGCTTTCCAAGTATGTATCGGATGACAGCTATGTCAAAAAGCAGAAGGAGGATATTGAAGAGCTGGCCTCGATGTTTAAGGATATTCTGGGCAAGAGCAATGAGGTGGACGATAAGATGTTTATCAAGGAATTTGAGAGCCACTTTATTCCGGAGGAGGGCTTCCGGGCGTCTTATCTGTTCATGATAGAGGG
>CANDKL010000215.1 GCA_947385255.1 uncultured Roseburia sp.
GATATGAGGCTGTGACTGGAGTTCAGACGTGTGCTCTTCCGATCTGTCTGTCAGTTCAGGAGCGGTTAAGCTGCTGTTTGGCTTATTTTCCGGAAGATTTCCATCGTTTTCAAATCCGTTTACCACTACTGTCTGAGCTGCTTCTTTGGCATCTGCGGCTGCCAGCTTTACATAAAGCTTCGGCGCAACCTTCACATTTGCCACCATGTTCTTGAAGCTGGTTTCCTTTTCCGGATCTTTGGATGCAAAGTTTTCGATTTCCGGCTCTGCATCGTAGAACCAGATTGCCTTGCCTGCTTCCGGGACTGCTTCGTCAAATGCAGCCTTTGTAGCGGCTTCTTCTGCAGCAAGCGCGCTTGTGCCGTTGCTTGCCTGAATGCTTTCCGGTTTCTTGGAAACGTGTACGATAAACGTTGTATTTTTATCCTTCTGATATCCTTCGTAGGTACCGGTTGATTTCTCTGCAGTCAGGGTTGCCTTGCTGCCCTCTACTTTAGAAGTATATTTGGTCGTTACGTGGTCGCCATAGGATACGTTTTCTATCACACCGTACTCTGCGTCGTTGGTCGTTTTATTTTCAACTGTCTTACCGTCGTCTTCTACCGCCGTATATTCCGTTTCGCCCTCCGGCCAGAATTCCACGATCCGGTTTGCTTTATTGATTTCAGACGGATTGTTGTTCGCCTCATACTGCGGTATGATCGCGCCGTTCTTTACAAATACCGGAAGCTTCCAAAGGGGAGCGTCATAATTGTTTAAAATCCTTCCACCCTGGTACTGCTTGCCGGTGAAGAAATCCACCCACACGGTATCGTCGCCCGGCAGATAGATATTATCCCTGACGTCGTCTCCGTTGTTCTTGATAGCGGTTTCCTGATAAATCGGCGCTACCAAAATGTTTTTGCCGTACATATACTGGTACTGCATATTCTTGCTGTACGCATAAGCATCATCCGGGAATTCTAAGTGCATAGCACGAATCATCGGAAGCCCGGCATCCTGATTGCCCACTTCAATATTAGAGGCTGAATAAGCCGTTGTATACAGGTACGGCATCAGCTGCGATTTGATCTTTAAGTACATACGGTTAATTCCGGTATACGGATCGCCGAATGTATAAGGCATCTTTGCATAGGAACCCCAGCCGTCCATGTTGAGCATGGACTGTGTAAACGACTTCCACTGGTAATCCCTAGTGGAGATCAGGGCGCTTCCGCCAAAGATACCGTCCATATCGCTTCCCACATTCGGGTTGCCGGCAAGAGAAACGCCGATATAGGTCGGAATATGGAAACGGATGTACTCCCATCTGCCGCCGTACTGGTCGCCCGTCCAGATTCCGTTATAACGATGCGAGCCCGCCCAGCCGTTTAAGGAAATAATGTTGGGGCGCACACCGGATACCCTTGTTGTAATATCATACGCTGTTTTTACACCGTCAAGCTGCATGGAATAGCCTGGTCCCACCCATGCCACGTCTGTCTTTAAGGTTGTTACCCCTGCGCCGACTTCCTTTTCAAAATCACGCAGGCGATGCCAATAAGTACCGGCATTAGAATCCGGCATCAGAGCGCTCTGTGTCCAAAGTCCTGTTTCCACGCCCTTCGTTTTGGCATACTCGGCAAATACCCTCAAATTCTCAACATTGGCGTCTACAGCGGCAATCCTTGCATCGCTGCTGGTTCCGTCCGGATTTACACCGCCCGTCATGTTATAGCCATTCTGACCATAGCCTGCGCCATAACCGTCATTCGGCAGGAAAAAGCCCAACGGCATATCGAACTCTTCATACTGATTAATAACTGCCTGTGCAGAATACTTATACGGCGTCGTTACATCCGGATAATTGTCTAAAGCCACTGTCGGCTTTGTTCCATTTAAGCTTTCTACCTGCATCCCATCCAGCATGACAAAGCTGTCTCTCATTCCCGTTTCATAAGTAGTCGTCCCTGCGCTTTCCGCCGGATCAATTCCTTTGATTGTCCATGCTTTCGTACCCCCTGTATCCGACCACTGGTCACGGTTATAAGCATTCAAATGCCCTTCATAGAAGGAATATTCCGGCGCCAAGGCAGGGTTGCCGGTAACCTTATAGTATTCCTGTAAAATATTCTGTGTAACGCCTCTTCCGTCCGTAGCGTCGGTCACAAAATAATAAGCGTCAAATTCGCCGTCGGAATGGGTCGCTGTCACAGTGCCTTCACGGGTCTTGCCAAAATCGTAAACACCTGTCTGGAACGTGTTGCGCAAAACGCCATAGCCCCCGGTCGTGTAATAAAACGGGCTCGGAGATGACGAGCAGCCGTCCACCCAGTTGTTGTCAATTGCAATATTGATCGATTCCCCGGTATGTACAAAACGGCCGTTCTGCATACCGCCGCCATAGAAATTCTCGTTATCCTGCTTCTTTAAGGTCTGTACAGTAGAGCCTGACTTAATAGAAAGGGAATCCGTTTCTTCCATCACGGTCTTATCGCCCTTTTTGATGGACATCTTCGCCGTCTCTTTGTCAAACACAACCGAAACGCCGCCGCTTGTTACGGTAAAGGCTCCGTCTGCATCTGCAACCTCGGCCGCAGGATGCTTGTACGCGCCGGACTCGTCCGGATACTGCTGGATCCTTCCCTTATGGCCGGTGTTCCTTGGCGTAGCATACTTACTGAATTCCCCGGAAGGATCTACATTATAACGGAAAATTCCGTTATCCAGGAAGGTAAGCTTCCCCTGAACATCGTCGTTGAACGTTACCCATACAATGTTCTCGTTGTCCTTGTCAACTTCAACTGATTTGACCTCTGTGAGCTTTCCGGCAAACTCCGCCGCTTTTACCTACATCGGCACCGCAGGTATCAAAGAGACTGCCATCCCAAACACAGTGGCCAGAGCAGTTGCTTTTCTGGCAAAGCCCTTTGTCTGGTACTTTTTGTTCATGCTTTCTTTTCCTCCTTCATTTCTTGTGAACAATTTGGTTAATACGTTTAGGTAATTCCATAATAACGCATTGTTTTCGGAAGATCTTTGCATAAATTTATGATATTTTTGCATTTTCACGCTTTTTATTTGTAGACATTCCACTAAAAATTTTATATAATTAAAATAACAGTGGACAGTGGAGGTATTTTATGCAGCTAAAAACATCGAATTTAGAATTTAAAAAATACGGTTCTGTCTATGAACAGCCTATTGACCTAGAGCATGCCAATATGATCAGCCAGAACTGGCAGGCCCTTACCAAGCAGAGCGTAAGCCAGTTCTATCACTTCAACTGCGAGGTCTGCATTGAACTGCAGAGCGGCATGGCGACCCTGATTGTGGGTATGACACTGGAAACGGACAAAATGGAAGCATTTGCCATTCACCGTCTGGTGAAAATCAACCCCAATGTTTACTTTACACTGGTAGCCGTCACGTCCAACGTCACCTACAAGCTGATTACGACGCCGTCCTATTCATTTGCAGTCCGGAGTATTACGCCGCCTTACATATTTACACGGATTCTCCCGCACATCCAGATCAATGAGATCCTGGGCTACTACTATTCTATCCGCAACTCGGGATACCAGTTTAAGGGTGAGGAGCATTCTTATTTTGAGCTTACGTATGTGGACTGGGGGAGCCTGATTACAAAGGTGGATGATCAGGAATACGAATTGAAGGAAAAGGAGCTGATTATCTACGGCCCGCACCAGTTCCACTCCCAGAGTATCCCCGAGGGCTGCTCCTGCTCTTATGTGACGATTATATTTGATATGGAGACGATTGCCCCCGATATGGAGGCCTCCTATTACGAGCCCCTGATCAATAAGGTCTTTCATCACGACAAGAAAATTTATACCCTGATCAAGGCCTTTATCACGGAAAGCTCTTCCCAGATGCCCTATATGGACAGCCTGATGCTGTGCCTGCTCCAGGAAACGGTGCTCCGCCTCTTCCAGCACCAGTTTACGAACAAAAAGGACGAGCATCCCATTACAGACGCCCGGCAGTATTATCAGGATGAAATTTTAAATAAAATCCTGACCTATATCCATGATACCATACATGAGCCGATTACAATCGCGGAAATCTGCCAGAAGTTCTCTCTGTCGCGCTCCTCTTTACAGGCGCTGTTCAAGGAGAACTTAAACCAGCCGCCAAAAAAGTACATCAACGACCTAAAGCTGGAGAAAAGCCGCCAGCTGATCTGCGAGAACAAATACACCATCAGCGAAATCGCCTTAAAGCTCGGCTTTAGCTCCATCCACTATTTTTCCAGGGCGTTTACCCAGAAGTACCACATAGCGCCCAGCGAATATTCCAAGACACTTTACAAAATGTAAAAAACGCTGCGGAGGATTGCGTACCTCCGCAGCGTTTCTGTTTGTATTGGTTGAAAGGATCGGATCAGGAATCCATTAAAGCCTGAATCGCATACCGGGAAATCTGAATGACTGTACTCTTTGCCACTTCTACATTTACCGTTTCATCTTCAATTCCTACGACCTTCCCGTAAATCCCGCCGGCAAATAGTACCCGGCTGCCGATTTTCAGCTCCGTATGCACTTCACCGAGCTGTGTTCTGCGCTTACGCACATTCCGGGCAGAGATGAGGGCCACAATCGTACCGAAAATCCCTACCAAAATCGCCACTGTAATACAAGTCCAGCCAATTACTTCCCAATTGATAGCCATAATTTAGATCCCGTCCTCTTCTGCATTCTCTTCTTCGTCGTCACGCTCTTCCATTGTAAAACGCAAAATCGCATCCTTGCCCGATGGAATCAGCTCCTCTGCAAATTCTACCGGTGAATCATAATCCTCAATTGCCATGGATGCTTCGATTAACATTGCCAGGTTCGAGCCTGCCACTACCTCAATCGCCTGATCCGCACGCGCATATTTGCACTCTACGGAGCACTTAAACGGAGAACCGCCTGCCAAATCGGAGAGCACCAAAACCCCGTCGCAATCCTTTAACTCGTCCAACGCCTTGTTCAGATTATCTGTCAAAACCTGCGTCGAATGATCCTCTTCAAAATCCACATAAGCAATATGCTCCGTAGCGCCGGTAATCAGCCTCAAGCTGGAGCCCAGCCCGGTTGCGAAATGCCCGTGTCCTGTAATCAATAAACCTACCATACTATCCTACCTCCTGTATTGTCATTCCTGTTAAGCCCGCTCATACGGATACAGGGTTACGCCCTTTACCACGCGGTTGACTTCGCCTGTCGGGCAAGGGTTGTCCGGCGTAATTCCCAGAGAGAGGGATTTTAAGGTTGCAAGAGCCTGCGCGAACAGGATATAGTCCAGACCGAGCAGAATATTGTCCATCGGCTTCCCAACCTCCATCTCTACCGTATAGTCTACCAGAGCCTTGGCTTTCTCGCAAGGGGTATTCATCACAACTGCAATACGGTTTTTCTTACGCTGCGGGCTCATCTCTTTGATCAGATCCAGCTCGTATTTGCGGCGGTATTCATCGTCGCTCAAATATAAAACGGTCAGAGTACCGTCGTCGATAATGGATTTCGGGCCATGGCGGAATCCAAGCGGTCCGTCGTACATGGTTGCAACCTGGCCTGCCGTCAGCTCCAGCATCTT
>CANDKL010000216.1 GCA_947385255.1 uncultured Roseburia sp.
AGACGACATGTCTTTGGATGTGGACGGCGACGGGCAGGCCGATGAGGATCTTTCTGTTTTATGCGGCGGGGTTACCGATCCGGATGCCTTTCTGACGGAGGACGAAATGGATGAGATTATAAAAGCAGCGGATGCATACGGAGTGGAAATTGTACCCTGTCTGGATTCTCCGGGACATACCGGATGGATCGTCGGGAAAGAGGCATTTCAGAAATATGGGGCAAACGGAGAGCTGGACGTAGAGAGCGAGGATGCAAAGCGCTTTATGAAGGCGTTCGTGAAGAAATACGCGGAATATTTTGCAGCCAGGGGCTGCAAGACCTTCCATATCGGCGGCGACGAGTTTTTGCACGGCTATTACAACTGGGGAACGCCGATAGAGTCCACAGAGGATAAGTACGGGGCGGTTGCGGACTATCTGGACAGCCTGGCAGGCGAGCTCAAGCAGCTTGGTATTGCAAAGATACGGACGTTTAACGATCCGCTGTACTACAACGGAGATTTGACAACACATACCTGGGAAAATGTGGACGAAGCGGAATACTGGTGCTATAACGGCATGAACAGCTTCCGTTATGCAGCCCCCGGGCTTTTGGCAGAGCAGGGCCTTCAAATGATTAACGGGCATGGGGATTTCTATGGCATTTTAACCGGAGGAGATCCGAACTGGAAGGAGCTGGAGGGAGATCCGAATACCAAGAAAACGCCCGCAGGGATATATGCACAGTTTCAGAACAATCTATTTGCAGGGGATCAGAATGTTGCGGATGAGTATGTGGCGGGCTCGACTTATTTTATGTGGTGCGATGACCCGACGCAGGGCACACAGCAGGATGTGGCAAGGAGTCTGTATCCGCGCCTGCGCGCAGCCTCTGCGAAGATGTGGGAGGAGTCCGCAGCCGGCAGCTTTGCAGATTTTGCGAAGACCTTTACCGATTCGGCGGGCGGCTTTACCGCAGACGGTTCTATTCAGGAGCTGACGCTTCCGGAGCCGTCCAAAATTCAAAATGCAGATGACAGAAAGCCCGATCCGGAACAGCCTGATCCGGAACAGCCTAAGCCGCAGCCTGTAACCTATGATATTTCGGGAGCAGCGGTTGCGGCTGTTTTAGGACAGTACTATACCGGTCTGGCCATTGCGCCGCAGCTGACGGTAACCTATGCCGGAGCTGTCCTTGCAGAGGGCAAGGATTACACCGTTTCCTATGAGAACAATGTAAATATCGGTACGGCCTTGGCGGTCATTACCGGAGCAGGCTCCTATTATGGTTCGAAAACAGTGTCCTTTGAAATCGGTATCCGAAAAGGAAGCGTATGGAAGATAGACGGGCTCCGTTATAAGGTGACCGACGAAAAGAAGGGTACGGTGGCCGTAACGGGTATGTATAAAAAGAAAAACAATGTCACCATCAAGGAAACCGTTACGATTGGCGGAAGGGTCTTTCTCATTACGGAAATCGCCGCAAATGCCTTTGAAAAAAATAACGGCCTCAAGAAAGTGACGATAGGGAAAAATGTAGAAAAAATTGGAAAAAAGGCGTTTTACAATTGTAAAAAGCTCAATGACATCCAGGTGAAGTCGAAAAAGCTGAAGGGGAAATGCATCGGAAAAAATGCCTTTGGGAAAACGGGCCCGAAGCTGAATATCAAGGCGCCAAAGGGTAAGAAAGGGGCCTACCGGAAGCTTTTTTGTCAAAAGGGCTGTTCTAAAAAAGCAAAGATCAGCTGAAAATATACTTTTTGACAAACCTCATGCTGTGATCTATAATGTGTGGGAATGAATAGTATCAAAGGAAATGCAAATACTAATGAGAGAAAGGGAGAACAGCATGAGATTTTTTTGGGATACTGCAAACCAGCCATGCCAGCACAGCGAACGGCACAGCAACTATACGGACAGACAGTGAGGGAAAAAGGATATGAACATACCAGAACTTCAGAAGATGACATTGAATGTCAGGAAGGAAATTATTAAATCGTTACACAGTGCAGGAGCAGGGCATCCGGGGGGATCGTTGTCTGCAGCGGAGCTTTTTACGTATTTATATTTCGAAGAACTGCATGTTGATCCGAAGAATCCGCAGATGGAGGACCGTGACCGTTTCGTATTGTCGAAGGGGCATACCGCGCCGGGGCTTTATGCGGCGCTTGCGTTTCGGGGCTTTTTCCCGGTGGAGGATCTGATGACGCTGCGGCATACGGGAAGCTACTTACAGGGACATCCGGATATGAAGCAGACGCCGGGCGTGGATATGTCCACCGGTTCTTTGGGGCAGGGGCTGTCTGTGGCAGTCGGTATGGCGCTGGCAGCAAAAATGGACGGCAGGGATTACCGTGTATACGCGATGTGCGGCGACGGAGAAATCCAGGAGGGCCAAATCTGGGAAGCGGCGATGTTTGCCGGATTCCACAAATTAGACAATCTCGTTGTCATTGTAGACAATAACCAGCTTCAGATTGACGGGTACATAGAGGATGTTTGCTCCCCGTATCCCATGGATGAAAAATTCAAAGCATTTCATTTCCATACCATTTCGATTGACGGCCATAATTTCGAAGAAATTGCCGCAGCCTTTGCAGAAGCAAGGTCTGTAAAGGGAAAGCCCACGGTGATTCTTGCAAGAACCGTGAAGGGACAGGGCGTTTCCTTTATGGAGGACGAGGTGAGCTGGCACGGCAAGGCGCCGAACGACGCTGAATTTGAAATCGCTATGAAGGATTTGGAGAAAGCAGGTGAAGCATTATGGCAGTAATCGGGAATATCAATGAGCTGCCCAGGATTGCAACTAGGGAGGGCTACGGCAAGGCATTGGTAGAGCTGGGCAGGCAGGATAAAAATATTGTAGTATTGGATGCGGATCTCGCGGCTGCGACCAAGACGGGCGCATTTCAAAAAGCATTTCCGGACAGGCACATTAACTGTGGGATCGCGGAGGCGAACATGGCGGGAATTGCGGCAGGCTTAGCCTCCTGCGGTAAAATCCCGTTTATGAGTACGTTTGCTATGTTTGTGGCAGGGCGGGCATATGAGCAGGTGCGCAATTCTATCGCGTATCCGCATATGAATGTAAAAATCGGGGCGACCCATGCGGGCATTTCCGTCGGAGAGGACGGTGCGACGCATCAGTGCAACGAGGACATTGCACTGATGCGTATCATTCCGGGCATGGTCGTTATTAACCCGTGTGACGCCGTCGAAGCCGAAGCGGCGGTAAGAGCGGCTTATGAGTATGACGGGCCGGTTTACCTGCGTCTGGGACGTCTGGCCGTTCCGGTGATGAACGATAGGGAGGATTATAGGTTTGAGCTGGGCAGGGGAGTCATACTTCGGGAAGGAAAGGATCTGTCGATTTTTGCGACCGGCCTGTGCGTGGTCGAATCCCTGTATGCGGCAGAGAGGCTGGCAGAGGAAGGAATTGACGCAGAGGTAATCAATATTCACACGATTAAGCCAATTGATGAGGAGCTGGTGACAGCCTCTGCGGCAAAGACCGGAAGGGTATTTACCGTGGAGGAGCATTCTGTGATTGGCGGGCTTGGAGCGGCCGTCTGCGGCGTATTGAGCGAAAATTGCCCGACGCGGGTGACACGGATTGGGATAGAGGACGTGTTCGGCGAGTCCGGCCCGGCTTTGGAGCTGCTACATAAGTATGGGCTGGATGCAGAGGGCATCTATCAGAAAATCAAAACGGCAATAGCGCAGCAAAGCGCAGTATCATAAGTTTGTTCCGGCATCCTCTTGCCAGAGTCAGAGGAGGTTATTATGTTAGAATTGAGGAATATATCCTACGAGGTAGAAGACGATACGGAAAGCCGCGGCATTTTAAAGAACGTCAACCTTACGATTGACGATCACTTTGTGGCGATTACAGGGCCGAACGGCGGAGGGAAGTCTACGCTTGCGAAGATCATTGCGGGGATTCTTACACCGACGTCAGGACAGATTTTTCTGGACGGGGAAGAAATTACAGAGCTGAATATTACCGAGCGCGCGAAGGCGGGCATCAGCTATGCGTTTCAGCAGCCGGTTCATTTTAAAGGACTTACCGTAAAGGATCTGATTTCTCTTGCAGCGGGACGCGCGATGACCGTTACGGAGATCTGCGGGATTCTTTCCGAGGTGGGCCTGTGTGCGAAGGAGTATATCGATCGGGAGGTGAACGGCAGTCTGTCCGGCGGAGAATTGAAAAGGATTGAGATTGCCATGGTGACAGCCAGAGGAACAAAGCTATCCATCTTTGACGAGCCGGAGGCGGGAATTGACCTTTGGAGCTTTAACAGCCTGATTCATGTATTTGAAAAGATGCGGCAGGAGATCAACGGTATGATTTTGATTATTTCCCATCAGGAGCGGATTTTAAATGTAGCGGATCGGATTATTTTGATTTCGGACGGAACGGTTTCGGCGGTAGGAAGCAAGGAAGAGATTATGCCAAAGCTGTTAGGCATGGAAGGAACCTGCAGTGCGCTGACGGAGAAGGCAAAATAGGAGGGATCCATGGATACGATTCAGAAGAATTTGTTAGAGCAGGTCGCAGACCTGCATGAGGTTCCTGCCGGGGCGTATAACATCCGGGCAAACGGAAGGATGGCAGGCAGGAATACAACGGCGAATATTGATATTGTGACAAAGGATGACAAGCAGGGAATTGATATTATCATCCGGCCCGGCACGAAGCATGAGAGCGTTCATATTCCGGTTGTGCTGAGCGAAAGCGGCTATCAGGAAATGGTATATAATGATTTTCATATCGGGGAGGACTGCGATGTGACGATTATAGCAGGCTGTGGGATCCACAACTGCGGCGTGGATACGTCCAAGCATGACGGCGTACATACCTTTTACGTAGGGAAGAACGCAAGAGTGCGCTATGTGGAGAAGCACTACGGAGACGGGGACGGAAGCGGCGGGCGGATTATGAACCCGGTAACAGTGGTATATTGCGAGGAAAACGCCCATCTGGAAATTGAAACGACCCAGATCAAGGGAATTGATTCCACGAACCGGGTGACAAGAGGCACTTTGAAGGCGGGTGCGAGCTTAGAGGTGCACGAAAAGCTGATGACGCACGGCAGCCAGTACGCCAGAACGGAATTTGAGGTGGATTTAAACGGGGAAGGCTGCAGCGCCAATGTGATCTCCCGTTCGGTGGCGAGAGATACCTCCAAACAGGAGTTTTTCTCAAAAATCAACGGGAACGCGGCCTGCGCCGGGCACAGTGAATGCGATGCAATTATTATGGATCATTCCTGCGTCACGGCGAGTCCCCAGCTGACGGCAAATCATGTCGACGCCGGTCTGATCCACGAGGCCGCTATCGGAAAAATAGCGGGAGAACAGCTGATTAAACTGATGACGCTTGGCCTCACGGAGGAGGAAGCCGAACAGCAGATAATCAGCGGATTCCTGAAATAAGATGTTTCAAAAATGATACGAAGATCCCGGATTTTCGTATCATTTTTGTAAGAAGCGGAAACGTTCTTCCTCTTCCTTGGAGGAAAAAATTGCATTTCCGGAGATGTAGATCGGAAGAGCGTCGTGTAGGGAAAGAGTGTTCTCTACTGT
>CANDKL010000217.1 GCA_947385255.1 uncultured Roseburia sp.
GGCGCAAACTTCACCAAAAAAGGACAGCTCCCAAAGAATCTGTCCCCCTTTTTTCAAACTCCTGTTGTATGATATTTCCCCAGAAACTCCCTCGTCCTCTGGTTTTCCGACGCAAACAGCCCCTCGGGCGTCGTCTCTTCCACAATCACTCCCTGATCCATAAAAATCATGCGGTCGGACACATCTCGCGCAAAGTGCATCTCATGCGTTACAATCACCATCGTCATATGCTCCTTTGCCAACTGCGTAATGACCTTTAAAATCTCGCCGGTCAGCTCCGGATCCAGCGCTGAGGTAGGCTCGTCAAAGAACAGAATTTTCGGCTTCATCGCCAGCGCCCTCGCTATGGAAACCCTCTGCTGCTGCCCGCCGGAAAGCTGGCAGGGATAATAGTCCGCCCGGTCGCTTAAGCCCATTTTGGCGAGCAGCTCCTCCGCTTCCCTGCGCGCGCTCTCCTTCTCCCGTTTCTGCACATGGACCGGTGCGTCCATAACGTTTTTGAGCACCGAATAATGCGGAAACAGATTAAAATTCTGAAACACCAGCCCAAACTGCCGGCTGATTTTTTTCAGATCCGCGCCGGACGCATATACTGCCCTGCCGTTTTCGCTCCTGGCCGCCGCCTCGCCTACATAGTACAGATCTCCGTCGTCCATCGTCTCCAACAGCGTCGCACAGCGTAAGAGCGTAGACTTTCCGGAGCCGGAGGGGCCGATGATGGATACCACCTCGCCCTCCTTTACGGAAAAGCTGATATTTTTTAAAACGGTATTGCCGTCAAAGCTTTTCTTTACATGGTTCATTTCCAACAGGTTCATCCGGACCGCCTCCTAACTGTAATAGCCAAGCTTCTTTTCCCAAAGCTCCATCAGCATGGCCACAACAAAATTAAACACATAGTAGAAAATTCCGGCCGCCATCAAAGGAACCATGCTTTTCTGGGAAGCCGCAATCGCCTTGGCCGTTGTAAACATCTCCACATAGGCAATGGAAAATGCCAGCGACGTATCCTTGACAAGCGTGATAACCTCGTTTGTTACAGAAGGCAGAATCCGTTTGATTACCTGCGGGAAAATAATTTTAAAGAAGGTCTGTGCCTTTGTATAGCCTAACACCTTCGCAGCCTCGTACTGCCCCTTCGGCATGGATTCAATCCCGCCGCGGTAGATCTCCGCAAAATATGCCGCATAATTAATCGCAAATGCAATGATAACGGCATAGGCACGGTAGGAAGAGGTGATACCAATGCGGAATATGTAATACGGCCCGAAATAGACGACCAAAAGCTGCAGCATCAGCGGCGTCCCGCGCATAATCGAAATGTAAATTTTGGCAATGCCCCGCACCAGTCCGTTTTTAGACATCCTCCCAAACGAGATTACAAGCCCTAACGGCAGGGAAAACAACAGCGTCAGCACAAAAATCTGACAGGTTGTAAGCATCCCCTCTGCGAGCTGTCCCATCATAACCTGAAAACTCATCTCAACCTCCGGCTATTTTGCCTGTTTTATTCTGCTTCCGTAGCAGGTACCAGCGCTTCTGTCTGCCCTGGTCCCGGGCTCTTTAAGGTGCACACATCGTATCCGAAATATTTGTCCGAAATCTGTGCAAAGGTACCGTCGTCGACCATTCCCATCAGCGTCTCCTGTACCTCGTCGCGCAGCGCTTCGTTGCCCTTTAAAAATCCAATTGCATACTGCTCGGAGGAAATCACCTCGTCTAAAATCACGTAATCGTCCTCCCGGCCCTCCAGCTGGAAATTTGCCACACCGATATCAATCGCAATCGCGTCTACTGCGCCGGATTCCAGATCCATAAACGCCGTATTGTATTCCGCAACCTGTAAAAAGTCTCCGAAGGAAGCCAAAAGCTCGGTGTGATCCTCGTCCTCTAAGGCTGCCTGTGCCGAGGATTCCTTCTGTACCTCTACGATTTTACCGCTCAAATCCGCAAGCGTTGTAATTCCGGAATCCTTTTTCGTAATGACTACCTGCGTATTGTCCATATAGGGATCGCTCCAGGTATACTGATCCTCCCGGTCATTCATCGTAAAACCGTTCCAGATGCAGTCGATGGTACCGGACTCAAGCTCCATGTCCTTGGAATCCCAGTCGATCGGCTGCAATACAACCTCCTTGCCCATACGCTTTGCGCACTCGGTCGCCATTTCAATATCAAAGCCGGTAAATTCGCCGTCGTCACCGACATAGCCGAACGGCGGAAAGTCCTGATCAAAGCCCACTGTAAAGGTGTCACCGGACTGGCCTTCTTCCCCTGCCGCCTGGGAGCTTTCCTCGTCCCCCGCGCCGGCGCCTTCTGCATCCGCCGCCTGGCTGTCTGCTTCGTTTGCGCCGCCGGCCGCCTCATTGCTGTCTGCGCCTGTGTTCCCGCATGCCGCAAGGGAAAGCGTCATTCCCATGAGTAATACTGCTGCCACTAATTTTTTCATATAAATCCTCCTCGTTTGCTTTCGTAGTAATCTGCTACCACTTTACCATGATAAAATACTTTTATAGGCTAACATAGGAGAGGTCGGATGTCAATGGGAGAATGAACGAAAATCCTCCTTTATCACCAGCGTATCCCCTTCCTTTAACACCGTTCTCCCATTCGGTATGACCACATCCTCGCCCCTGCGCACCATCACCACAAGCCGCCCGGCATCCAGGCTGATATCCGATATTCGTTTTCCAATCCACGCATTTGTGTCCTCCAGCAAAAGCTCTGTCAACTCCACATCCTTCGCCACGCGGTTTGCCTTAGCGCTCAGCACCAGCTTATCCCCCTCCTGCAGCACCGTATTGCCGTCCGGCGTCACCATTTCATGATTGTCCCTCCGCCGTATCTGCACCAGCAGCGTTTCCGGCGGCAGCAGAATGTCCTTTACCATGCTGCCTGCCCAGGGGTGATTTTTCTTTACCCGAAATTCAATAAACTGCACCGGAACCTCCTCGGTATAGTCGGAAAAGGTCTTTAAAACATCCTCTTTGTCGTCGATCATATTCAGCTTTTTTGCCGCAAACGGAAGCAGCGTCCCCTG
The DNA here is from genome assembly GCA_947385255.1 of uncultured Roseburia sp. Taxonomy (GTDB): domain Bacteria; phylum Bacillota; class Clostridia; order Lachnospirales; family Lachnospiraceae; genus Roseburia_B. The sequence goes on from CANDKL010000217.1 coordinate 3,041, forward strand.
GATTAATATGGAAAACAATACAATGAAAAACACCATGTGAAATACGTCGTGACTGATATGGGCCGGGCTTGTCACCGCCATAATCGCAAATACGATAGACGCCGCCCCGCGCAGCCCGGCCGCGGAAATGAACAGGCGCTGGTTTCTTCTGGTATGAAACGGACCCGTTACAGCCAGCACCGCAAACGGCCTTGCGGCAAAGGTCACAAACAGCGCAATGGCGAGGCCCGGTCCCACCACCTTCGGAAGCTGCGAGGGAAACGCCAACAGGCCCAAAAGGAAAAACAAAAGCATCTGCATCAGCCCCGTAACGCCGTCAAAGAAGTTCACCAGCGCCCTCTTCGTTTTCAGCTTGCGGTTGCCGAGCAGTATACCGAATATGTACGCGGACAGATAACCGTTGCCGCCTATCGCAGTCGGCACGGCATAGGAAAGCAGTACCATTCCAAAGACAAAAATGGTATCAAAGCCCTCCGTTGTAAAGCGAAAACGCGTCAAAACATCCGCTGTCAGATAAGCGGCCGCCGCTCCGACGCCAATCCCAAATACAATTTGCACCAGTACGCTCCCTAAAATGCCGCCTGCAGAAATTTTAGCGCCGCTCATGACCGTCAGCATCACCGTCGTCATCATATAAGAACAGGGATCGTTGCTCCCGCTTTCAACCTCCAAAAGCGAAGCCGTACGGTACTTTAGGTTCAAACGCTTTGAACGCAGAATGGAAAACACGGACGCCGCATCCGTCGAGCTGATCAGCGCCCCCAGCAGAAAGCTTTCCGCGGGTTCGATTCCCAGTATCCAATAACAGAACAGGCCTGTCAGCCCTGCCGTAAACAGCACGCCCACGGTAGACAGCAGGACGGCGCAGGCCATAACCGGCTTTGCCGCGCTCCACTTTGTGCCGAACCCGCCGTAAAACATGATAACTATCAGGGCAACGGAGCAAATATCCTCTGCTGCATGGAAATTGTCGAACGGAATCCGGATCACTCCGTCTGAACCGAAGAACATTCCGAGCAGAATAAACGCCAGCAGCATTGGTATACCGAATTTACTGGAAATCCGGTTACAGATAACGCACGCGATAATGACAACCGCCGCTAACAGCAGAACCACATTCATATCCCACCATCCTTTTGGGCTTCCGCTTCTATCCGCCGCAGCAGGTACCGCTTCTGGTACTGCAAACCGGCATACCGCATAACCCTGCGGTAGTATACCGGATTTCCCGCGCCGCCCAAGATACCGATTACAGGCAGGCCCTGAATAAATTTTTGCAGCAGCATATCCGCAGCAAACGCGTCTGCCGTTTTCTCCATCTGAACCTTTAGCTGCTGTTCATTGGGTACCGGCAGGCCGCCCTTTGCGACGCAGCGGTTTAATTCCTCGCTAAGGCGTATGAAGGCTTCGCCTTTGGACATGGATGCTTCCATCACCTTTAAAATAAAATATTTTTCTTCCGGTTTTTCATAATCTATGCCATAATGAAGCGCGGTCTGGTAGACGCCCTTTAAGAGCATGCCCACGAACAGCGCGATATCTGGAAGCCCTATGCCAAAGGCCCCAAGGCCGATTCCTTCTGCGGTGGATACCGCCATATTCAGCAGCTCTGTTTTAGAGGCCTCCCTGTGCAGTCCGCGGATTTCCTTACGTCCTCCTTTTCTTTGGACGGCGTAATCGCGGATTTCGTAGTCTGCCTCCATTGCGGCTTTGTCATATGTCTTTTCGATGATTCCGGCGCCTTTTTCGAATACAGCGGCAAATGCTTTTGTGAATGCCTTTTTTAGGGTATGATAGGCCTTCGGCGGTATTTTATGTTCCAGCTCTGCCTTCCATGATGCTCGTTCGCTTTGAACAGATGCTTTTTTTAAGCGCTCCTCTGCTTTTAAGGCTTTGGATAATTCTTTTTCCAAAAGTGTACTGCGTTTGTATTTCAATTCGGTTCCTCCTTATTTTCCGATGTATGAGCCGTGATATTTTAAAAGCGATATTCAGCGCTTTGTGAACCGGCTTAAAGGATTTATAGCTGTTGCGGTAACCGCCGAATGGAATCCTGATTCAAATCTTCAATTTCAGCCTCCTCAAGCACCTTATCCATTCCATCCCCAATATTCTTTTTGACCGCCATCTTATATTTTCTCCTTCTTTTGTAACTGGCAACTTAACAGCTTCAAAGCGTTGAAACCAACTCCCTATATTTTTTATCATTCCTCATCTTTTCAATAAGTTCCCTGTTCTTCTCCCTGCTTTTTTGCAATTCTTTCATATCGCATTCCTCGCAATCGGAAGGCTGTATGATTTTCAACGGTGTATTGTCGAATTCCAAATCATTCAACACATAGTTTCTGCTCATAAAATAATCCCTCCCTAGCTATAAAAATTACTTATTTCTGACAAAAGAATCCTCCCCCTTTGACCATACCGGCTTTTCAACATATTCATATTATATTCGAAAAAATCCAAAAGTACAATAAAAAGCAGACTGACAAATCATTTCATTCGCCACCCTGCCTATAAAAC
>CANDKL010000218.1 GCA_947385255.1 uncultured Roseburia sp.
CGAGATCTACACAGTAGAGAACACTCTTTCCCTACGACGCTCTTCCGATCTAGGTGATTGCCTTCTATCAGCTTTGGGCTTGTACGGTTTTTTAATTGTCGTATCACGATATTAGGCAGTGTTTGCGAAAGGTTGCCTTCTCCATACGGCATTGCAATCAAAGCCGTGCAAAATTGCATTCCGCCTTGGTGTGCCAATGTTTTCCCCATCAACTCAGATGCGAGCTTTGCAGCCGAATAAATACAGGTAAACCGTGGCGAAAAATTTTCTGTATTTAGAAATGTTAAGATTTCTGCCGTATTTACCGTACTTGTCAATACAAATTTTTTGCAATGCATCCCTATTGCACTTTCAACGGCTGCACATGCGTATTTCGCATTGTCGAGCTGCAATGAATAATCCTTCAGCGCGTCCGCGCCAAAGCCGCCTGCATACGCACAATGGTAAAAAACATCCGGTGCACAGTTGACTTTTTCGGCAAGACTTCCGTACTCTTCAAACCTTGCCTGTATGACTGCAACATTTTGCAACCGGGATAACGATTCCAGCTTTTTCTCGCTGCGTCCAACCGCATAAACAAAAACACCTTCTTGGATCAGCTTTCTGGTAAGCGCATTCCCGATAAACCCGGTTGCTCCGGTCACGACCGCTGTTTTCATTCCGAATTTCCTTTCAGAGTCAAATTCACATCACTCCCCGATAAAAACGGGGCCGATGCATCGTTTGGCGACAGGACGGGCGTTTCCGTATCCCATTCCAGACCAATCTCCGGGTCATTCCAACGGATCGCACGCACCAGGTCCCTGTCATAATAATCGTCAAATTTATACAGCACGACCGTTCCCGGCTGCCGGGTAATATACGCATGTCCATACCCGCTGGGTAAATAAAGCTGCTTCCGGTTTTCCGCAGAAACGACCTGGCTAACCCATTTCTTAAATGTAGGAGAATCTCTCCTTAAATCTACAATAAAATCCAGCACCTCTCCCTGAAGGACCCGCACCAACTTTGCCTGCGGCTTCGGATTATTTTGGAAATGAATCCCGCGAATCGTCCCACACGCCGCATTATAACATTCATAGTCCACCACAAACTGATTGAAAATCCCGTATCCTTCCAGCACCTTATGATTATACGTCTCAGCGCTGTAACCCCGGTTATCGTCAAAATAATCTGGTACGATCAGTTTTACGCCGGGAAGCCCTAATTCGGTTACTTGCATATCCGTTCCTCCTTATCTTTTAACTCCGCAATTAGCCGCGCTTGCTGTAAAATGCGCCGTGAAATCTCTTTTTGCTGCTCCCGTTCCCTGACACTTTCTGCAAACCGCTCAATAGAATGCAGGAAATGATCGTCCGGCGGCAATTCCAAGCATTGTTCTTCAGACGATGTCCGCAGCACGAGAAGGGGATTGAAATTCGCGCCAGCAGTAAAAATCCGTGGTGCAATCAAAGTTGCTTTGCTGCCCCAGATTTCTAATTGGCATTGATAGGCATTATCCATTCCAAAGGATATTTGGGCGCATAACCCGGTCTCGTTTTCCAAAACAGCCGAACCAAATAAATCTACTTCATACGGCTCCGGCTGCACCAGCCTCGCCTGCGTCACACAAGCTGTTTCCCCAAGAAGCTCTAAGGCTAATCGTACTGGATATCCTCCGCAATCCAGCAGTGCACCTCCGCCCAGCGCCTTTCTGTACCGGAAATCATTCCCCCCACGCTTTGGGAAGCCAAAGGACATACGAAGCAGCCGCAGCTCGCCTAATTCTTCCTTCCTGATAAGCTCCTTTATTTTTGCCAGCTGGCTATGATACAAGAACATATAATTTTCATGTACCGCCAGCCCTCTTTCTTCCGCCAATGCCAGCAGGGATTCTGTTTCCTCCCTGCTGACCGCAAAAGGCTTTTCCATCAGCAGATGCTTTCCAGCCTCCAGCACCTTCTTTCCCCACTCAAAATGAAGCGCTGGGGGCAGCGGGACATAAACTGCATCAATACTTTCCTCCTCTAAAAGCGCCTCGTAGGAAGGATATCCCTGCCCGCCATAGGCTTCTATGAAACGTGCCGTTTTCTCCATCTTCCGGGACGCGACGCCTGCATATGTAATCGCTGGATATTTCCCCAGCGCCGGAAGAAAACGGCGGAACGCTATATCGGCTGTCCCCAGAATCCCGATTTTCATTTTACACCTCCAATAATGACAAAAGATTCCTCAGCTGGATATTCAGTGTATTATTTATTTGCACTAACTCGTTGAGCGTCCGATAGTCCAATAAGAAATATCCCTCCGGCAGTTCCGGAAGCTCCCAAGCGTCGATCTGCAAAAGAATATTCCTGTTCTGTTCCTGATAAAACCTGCCGCCCTCCTCTGACAAAAGATGCTCAAAAAGTATCCCTTTCCGGCGGCTGTATTTTTCCTCGAACAATCGGCTGACTTTATCCTCCCTCCTGTTATCAGCAGACGGTTCCCATTGAATGGTCGGGCCTAACTCTAAGCCATCAAAACAGCCGATTTCCGGCATTGCTTTTACAAGAAACTTCAATACGCCGTTATGCTCACAGCACATCAGTCCAAAAGTCGCAATCCCATTGGCCTCAAACAGCGGCTGCGTCCAGTGTTTTACTTCTCTGCCCTCAATCGAAATATCGCAAAAAATCACCTTAAACGGATATGGATGTTTGCATATAAACTCCCTGTCACGCATTTCCCATTCTTCCAGCTGATGCAGTGGGAGCAGCGTCCGTTCCGTCTCGGAAAACATTTTCCAATTATTGATATATTGATAAATCTCCGGAACCGGATTGCCCGCACTACATGTAAATACGGATCGAAATAAGGGTTTATTTTGAAACAAATCTGATAGCCTCAAAAGATCCTGCATCGGCAGATCCAATTTTGAAAACGGGATGCAGGATAATACGGTTCGTGTGTCCATGTTTACAAGATTATCCTGCCGCATCAGCGTTTTTATCTGCCCCAGTGTCATCCAGCGGTGGGACGGCAGAAGCGGGATCTTCTCCTCAACCCGAAGAATAATATTTCGGTTTCGCTTTTTGTAAAACCGAGAGGACTGCTCTGACTGGATTTGATCAACTACGGTCTCATATTGTGAAGCATTCAAAAAGTATTCCAAATACGGCGGCGCCGCACCGCCGTGCTTCCGGGTAAAATTGCTTTTGGTCGCTTGGATCGTTGGTGAAATCTGAATTTTATTCACATTTCCCGGTTCGATTTTTGCCTGCATCAGGAAATGCATTACACCATTGATTTCCTGGCACAGGATCCCCAGATAACCGATTTCCTCCTGCAAAATAACCGGCTGTGTAACTACCGAACTATCCGCTATCTTCTGCTGATAGCCGGTGATCTGAAAAAAACTGTGTTCCTGATTACAAATGCATCCTGTTTTTTTTTCGTAAAACCAGGTACCCGTTTCTTCAAGGCTGATCTTCCGAATGCTTACTGCAATCGTTTCATTCCGCTGGCGCACCCACTCCTGTAATTCGTTCAAAGGACTTTCATCACTGTCCAATGTACACCAGCTCCGCGCTATGGAAAGCAGCGTATCCGTCATGCCTGGCTGCCCTCCTCCGGTTCATCAAAATTTAACCTTTCACCAACAACTACCAGCGGCCTGTGCATAGACCGTGTATTGATACTTAAAATGTATTCGCCTAATATCCCAGTAAAGAATAACTGCACAGCTCCTATAAAAAAGACACCAATTATGATTGTTGCCGTCCCATACGGATACGCATCCCAATGCAGTAATTTACTGACTAGAATAAATATCGCAAACATCGCACTAAGTACACCAAGTCCCGCACCAATAAATGTCGCGATCCGCATCAAAATTTTCGTATATGAAGTAATCCCTAAAAGCGCTAAATCATAGTTTTTTAGAAAATTTGAGCCGGACTTTCCACGTAAGCTCGTCCCCTGCTCATAGGGTATAATGCTTTGCTCAATCGCAAGTTCCGAAATAATCCCTTTCAAATAGGGCGCCGGATCATCTAATTGCCGCAATACCTCGATAAATGTCCTATCATACAGGCCAAACCCATTAAAATGCTCTATCTGCTGTGCCCCTCCTAATAGGTTAATCAGCTTGTAATAAACACACCGCATCGCATACATCAGCTTGGATTCGTTGCCCTTTGTCCGTTGCCCGATCACGACCTTATTACCGTTTTCCCAGCGCTTCACCATCTCCGGAAGCAGCTCCGGTGGGTCCTGCAAATCACCAAAAAGCATAAACGTTGCATCGCCAGAACCATACAAAAGAGATGCAAAAACATTCCGGGTGAAACCGAAATTCCGGGCGTTGAATACCGCCTTCACATGCTTGTCCTCCGCACATAATTTGCGGATCTCCCGACGGGTGTTATCCGGTGAATAATCATCTACAAATATGATTTCATAATTATATTTTGGCAATGCCTCACGAAATACCTTCGTTAGACGGTCATACATTTGCCGAATGCTTTTTTCCTCCGACCAACATGGTATCGTTACGCTAATCGTTTTCATTTTATCCGCCTATCCTTCCATTTGGATATATGCTGTGTTCATCCGGAACCGGAAAAATCATTTCTAAAAATCGAAACAAATGAACTAACCGCTGTCCCTTTTCTGTAATTTGATATCCGCCCTCTACGATCCTCAAATTACCAATATAAACTTGTTCATCAATTCTTTTCTGGCTTTCCCCGGCACCCTCAATATAACCTTCAATGAACTGTGTTTTTATTTCTTCCGCCGAATATGTCCGTCCAGCATGATCTGTCATATCCGCAAGACTGTAAACTGTGTAGGATCTTTCAATTACCATCGGTCCCAGCGAGAAAAACAACGCCATAAATAAGGTAGAGATTCCAATGCAGAGAACATTTGTGGAAAAATCAACTCCAAACAAGGTCCTCACTTTCGCATAAACAATGCCGCTTACTGTCAGCAACAAAACACAGCAAAGTACATCTGTCGCTAATAACCGATACAAAAAAGCTTTTTGACCAGCCCATAACGGCGTACGTAAAAGTAATGCCGTCAGCATCGCAATTGTTACACAAATACATACACACCATAAAGCGGAAAACATTATTTTCTTTAACTCTTGTTTCAACACTATTTCCTCACTTTCTCTTATATACCCTCACCTTAATATCTTTTTTATCCGTTTCTAATACATAAAACTCGTCCAATACAGCCTGCACATCCGGTAATACTCCGATATGCGCATATTGAAAATATACTTTACTGTAGCCGAGAAGCATATCCTTTTCCCGAACGGCATATTGCGTAGACACATTGATTTGATCGCGCTTTCCCTGTCTGGTAATATAATACTCGTTAAATCCCTCTACACATCTGTTTCCATCTGTAATCATAACAAGGGTATCGTCATTAAAAATAAAGTTACTCTGTGCATAAATCCAATCAGCAGCCTCCTGATAAGGATATAATGTAGACTTTGAATTTGATATTACAGAAAGGCAATTCAAGCTAAATGCAGATATCACAAAAGATCGGAAGAGCACACGTCTGAACTCCAGTCACA
>CANDKL010000219.1 GCA_947385255.1 uncultured Roseburia sp.
CATACTGCGTACCGATTTCAATTCCAGCTATCTAAGTTACCAGTGGCATCGAGACGGGACTGTTATTACAGAATATGTTAGAAAGTACAAAGAGGCGGAGAAAGAGGAATTTTATGACTGGCTCGGAGAGGAGGAGGTACGCGCTTTTACGGAAAAGGACAGCCGCAGGAGCGTAATCCAATGCTTTCTTAGTGTTTCCGCAGAGGATTACGGCATTGTACTGCCGATGTATGACAATGGCAGCTATATGGGAAATATCTGCATCTTGGGCGTACATCCGCAGCTGCTTGAAAATCCGGAGGAGTACCATATTCTGACAGAGCTCTGCCGGGTTATCCAGGGCCAGCAAAACCAGCGGCAGCATGACATTGCAAGCCAGGCAAAGTCAGAATTCCTTTCGCGGATGAGCCATGAAATCCGTACGCCTATGAACGGTATCATCGGAATGACGGCGATTGCCCTGCAGAAGGATCAGAGTCCGGAGCGGATGGTCGACTGCTTGGAAAAAATCCAGTCCTCCTCGGATTATCTGCTGGGACTGATCAATGATATTCTGGATATGTCCAAAATCGAAAGCGGCAAGATGAAGCTGGAGCCGGTACATTTTAATATACAGGAAATGCTGAACACGATCCGGGAGCTGATCCTGCCTCAGGCAGCCGCGAAGCGGATTGATTTTGTACAGGATATCCGTTTGGATCATGGATTCTTTTTCGCTGACCGGATGCGGATCAGCCAGGTGCTGATTAACCTGTTAGGCAATGCGGTGAAATTTACACCGGAACAGGGGCGGGTGTCCTTAACCGTACAAGAAATCAAATCCGACAGAGAAAAGAGCCTGGTTTCCTTTGCGGTCAGCGATACCGGAATTGGAATTGCAAAGGAGGATCAGGAACGGGTATTCCGTTCCTTTGAGCAGGCCGGCGAGGTGAATCCCGCAAAGCAGCAGGGGACGGGACTGGGGCTTTCGATCAGCAGCCGCCTGATTCAGATGATGGGAAGCAATATTCAGCTGGACAGCGAGCCGGGGAAGGGCAGCACGTTTCGGTTTGCAGTTTTCTTACAGCCGGGAGAGGATGTGAAAGAAAGCAGTCAGAAGGAGGATGTTTCCTTTGACGGCTGCCGGATTTTGGTTGTCGAGGACAATGAGCTGAATGCAGAAATTGCACAGTGCCTTCTGGAGGAGCGGAATTTCATTGTGGACTGCGTATATAATGGGGAACAGGCGGTGGAACGGATTCGTTCGACAGAGCCCGGAACCTATGACGTTATCTTGATGGATATTATGATGCCGGTGATGGACGGGCTTTCAGCTACGCGCGCAATCCGGGGGATGGAACGCGAGGATTGCCGTACGATACCGATTGTGGCGATGTCGGCAAATGCGTTTGATGAGGATTTGAAAAAATCGGTGGAATGCGGGATGAATGGGCATTTGTCTAAGCCGGTGGATGTGGAAAAGCTGTATCAGACGTTGGGGGAGGTCATTGGGAAAAATAGATAGAAAAACCGCCCTTTGTACATTTGGCGAATGTCGGGGCGGTGTTCTCATCCGGTAAAGTATATTCTGTTTTGGATCGTGGTCGGTCACAGCGATTGTACTTTTGCCAATAAGGCATCCTGCAATACCTTTGAAAAGTTGATGCTTTTTTCCTCACAAAGAGTATTCAGCCACATGGGGATGCTTAAAGTCTTTTTTACTGCCTTGTCGCTGTGCTGCCTTGCGTATTCGGTCATATCCACCAGTACCATATTGACGAAAGCGCTTTCCGTAGCGGATTCCATCTCAAAATCTTTCAGGATGGCAGCAGGATTGATTTCGTTTAATGAACTGGGAGCCGGGAGGGGATCGCCGTCACGCAGAGCAGTAAACAGATACAGGCCGCAGGCATCCACCGCCATGTGCATAGCATCTGCCACATTATCCCCGAAAGTTGCGAGGTTTCCCAAATCGGGGAAGATGACTGATATTTTACCCTCTTCCTCATAGAAAACAGCCGGGTATACATAATTCATAAATCAATGCTCCTTTCCGTGTAATCTATACTATTTGCAAGGGGCAGGAGCTTATTTCAGCTATATACCATCCATCATCCTTCAGCACCCGGTCGGCTTCTCTGAATCTCATGTATGTTTCCTCCTTATAATGATATAATAACACGTATTTTACGTAGTGCCAAGAGAAAAACACAAAATGTTTTTCCAAAAGCGACGCCGGATATATTTGCATTCAGTTCAAACAATTTTAACACAATTTATAAAAGAGGCGCTGTAAAGGAGCTTTTTTATAAATTTTTTTTGCTTTTTTTACCTTGAATTGTTTAAAAAAAGAGGATTACAAAGAAAAACTTAAAAAATATAGAACAAATATTGCCTTATTTGATTAAATTGTCTAATAATCTGACAATTACAAGAAAAAAATCGTTTACAAACGATTGTAAATACGGTATGATCGTATTCAGAAAAGGCAAACGAAAATTGCAGAAAGGGATGAAGCTATGAAACAGCAGTTTGAGGAACGTCGGGCAAAAGCCGCGGGGATGTATCATCCGTCATTTGAGCATGATAACTGCGGCATTGGAGCCGTGGTGAATATGAAAGGGTTAAAGACGCACGATACGGTGGCGAATGCGTTGAAGATTGTAGAGAATTTAAAGCACCGGGCAGGAAAAGACGCCGAGGGAAAGACGGGCGACGGCGTAGGGATTCTTTTGCAGATTTCACATAAGTTTTTCCGGAAGGCATGTAAGCCGCTTGGGATTGTGCTGGGAGAGGAACGGGATTACGGGATTGGGATGTTCTTCTTTCCGCAGGATGAGTTAAAGCGCAACCGGGCGAAGAAGATGTTTGAGGTGATTGTGCAGAAGGAGGGAATGGAGTTTCTGGGCTGGCGTAAGGTGCCTACGGATCCGGGGAAATTAGGGCAGAAGGCCGTAGACTGTATGCCGTATATTATGCAGGGATTTGTCCGGCGGCCGGAGGAGATCGAGAAGGGGCTGGCGTTTGACCGCAGGCTTTATGTGGCCAGACGTGTGTTTGAGCAGTCGAATGACGATACCTATGTCGTTTCCTTATCCAGCCGCACGATTGTGTATAAGGGGATGTTTCTGGTAGAGCAGCTGCGGCAGTTTTTTGCGGATTTACAGGATCCGGATTATGAGTCGGCGATTGCAATGGTGCATTCAAGGTTTTCCACAAATACGAATCCGAGCTGGGAGCGGGCGCATCCGAACCGTTTTATTGTGCACAACGGAGAGATCAATACGATAAAGGGAAATGCGGATAAGATGCTGGCCAGGGAAGAGACGATGGAATCCGGGTATTTGAAGGGCGAGCTGCAGAAGGTACTGCCGGTCATTAACAGCGAGGGATCGGATTCGGCCATGCTGGACAATACGCTGGAGTTTCTGGTGATGAGCGGGATGGAGCTGCCCCTGGCGGTTATGATTATGATACCGGAGCCGTGGGCGAACAATGCGCTGATGCCGCAGAAGAAAAAGGATTTTTACCAGTATTATGCGACAATGATGGAGCCCTGGGACGGTCCGGCGTCGATTCTGTTTTCAGACGGCGATATGATGGGGGCCGTGCTCGACCGCAATGGGCTGCGTCCGTCCAGGTATTACATTACAAAGGATCATTACCTGATTCTTTCGTCTGAGGTCGGCGTGCTGGATATCGATCCGACCCGGATTCTGGCAAAGGAGCGGCTGCGTCCGGGCAAAATGCTTTTGGTGGATACCAGGCAGGGACGGGTGATTGACGATGAGGAGCTAAAGGAAACCTATGCCAAAAAGCAGCCCTACGGCGAATGGCTTGACCGGAACCTGATCCGTCTGGAGGATTTGAAGATTCCGAATGAGCGTGTGCCGGAATACACCAGGGAGGAGCGGCAGAGGATGCAGAAGGCCTTCGGCTATACCTATGAATCTCTGCGGGAGGAGATTCTGCCGATGGCAAGAAACGGCAGCGAGGGAACCTCCGCCATGGGAATTGATACGCCTCTTGCCGCGCTGGCCGGCGACCGCCAGCCGCTGTTTAATTATTTTAAGCAGCTGTTTGCGCAGGTGACGAATCCGCCGATTGACGCAATCCGGGAGAAGGTGGTGACCTCTACGACGGTTTATATCGGGGAGGACGGAAACCTTCTGGAGGAAAAGGCGATGAACTGCCAGGTGTTGAAGGTCAACAACCCGATTTTGACCAATACGGATCTGATGAAAATCAAGGCGATGAAGGTAGAGGGCTTCCGGGTCATTGAAATCCCGATTCTCTATTACAAGAATACCAGCCTGGAAAAGGCAATCGACCGTCTTTTCGTAGAGGCAGACCGCGCTTACCGCGACGGGGCAAACATTCTGATTCTGACGGACCGGGGCGTAGACGAGAACCATGTGCCGATCCCTTCGCTTCTGGCAGTGTCGGCTTTGCAGCAGCACCTGGTCAAGACAAAGAAGCGGACGGCCGTCGCTATGATATTAGAGTCGGGCGAGCCGAGAGAGGTGCACCATTTTGCAACGCTTCTGGGCTATGGCGCCTGTGCCATCAATCCGTATCTGGCACAGGATACCGTAAAGCAGCTGGTGGATGACCATATGCTGGATAAGGACTATTATGCGGCAGTGGACGACTATAATCAGGCCGTTATTTCCGGGATTGTAAAAATTGCATCCAAAATGGGCATTTCAACGATACAGTCCTATCAAGGCTCTAAGATTTTTGAGGCGATTGGAATTGACGCAGCTGTGATAGACAAATATTTTACCGATACGGTAAGCCGGATTGGCGGCATTACCCTAAAGGATATTGAGGAGGACGTCAATGAGCTGCACTCGCTGGCCTACGATCCGCTGGGACTGGAGACGGATCTGACCTTAGACAGCAGGGGACGCCACAAAATGCGCAGCGGCGCGGATTCCCATCTGTACAATCCGGCGACGATACACCTGCTGCAGGAATCCACGAAACGGGGAGATTATGCGCTGTTTCAGGAATATACTAGGCTTGTCAATGCGGAAGAGAAGAATGCGAATATCCGCGGCCTGATGGACTTTTGCTATCCCAAAAAGGGCGTGCCTCTTGAGGAGGTCGAAAGCGTGGATTCGATTGTGACCCGGTTTAAAACCGGCGCGATGTCCTATGGTTCGATTTCAGAGGAAGCGCACGAGACGCTTGCCATTGCCATGAACCGGCTGCACGGCAAATCCAATTCCGGCGAGGGCGGGGAGAATCCGGAGCGGATTGCCAGCAAGCACGGCTCCGTCAATAAATGCTCTGCCATCAAGCAGGTTGCCTCCGGGCGCTTCGGTGTGACCAGCCGCTATCTGGTCAGCGCGGACGAAATTCAGATTAAAATGGCACAGGGGGCAAAGCCGGGCGAGGGCGGCCATCTGCCGGGCAAGAAGGTGTATCCCTGGATTGCCAGAACCAGGCTTTCCACCCCGGGCGTATCGCTGATTTCCCCGCCGCCGCACCATGACATTTATTCCATTGAGGATTTGGAGCAGTTAATTTATGATCTGAAAAACGCGAACCGCAATGCGCGGATTA
>CANDKL010000220.1 GCA_947385255.1 uncultured Roseburia sp.
GCGTCGTCCGGCCCGCAAAAATAATGTTCAGATTATCTACATTTGTCTCACAGAGCACGTCTGCCAGCTTGGCCTGACCGCTTAAATAGTGGGAAAGGCCTTTGATGGCGCCGTTCTCGCTTTTGGCCTGATGACGGCCGACCAGAACGGATTTCCGTAAATCTGCGTCTACGATTAGTACCTTTTTCCCATCCTCGGCAACGGCTCTGCCAAGCTCCATTACAATACTGCTCTTTCCTTCATCCGGGGTACAGCTTGTGAAGGTGATGACCTGGATGTCCGGCCCGCAGAAGCTTAGGTTTGTACGCAGGGAATTGAAGGCTTCTTTTTTTCCATATCCTAATTTCTCTAATTTTTCTAATTCTACTCTCATCATTTATTTGTGACCGCCCTTTCTGACTCCCCATAATTTCTTGCGCTTCCGCTTTTTCTCGGAGTTGTCGGTTCCGCCCTCCTCCGGGATGGATGACAGCGTGTTCAGTCTTAAGAACTTCTCTACGTCGTCTGCGCTCCGGATGGTATCGTCTAAGATGTTGCGGATCACCAGATAGCCGATGGATAAAATCATGCCCAGTACGGCTCCTAACAGGATGTTCCGCTTATTGTTCGGACTGCTCGGCCGTTTTGCTTCCACTGCTTCTTCGGCGATGGTCGGCTCGTCAATCTGCATGATTTCCGTCAGGCGCTTCTGGGAAACAGTCGCAAATTCATTTGCAATTTCCTTTGCAAGCACCGGATCCGAATAGGTGACCTGAATCCAGATAATTCGGGTATTTTCCCGTTTCGTAACATTTACACGGCCTAATAATGCCTCATAACTGATTTCCAAATCCAGATTTTCCGCAACCTGCTCTACAACAGGGCGGCTGGTAATCAATTCCTCGTAATCATTTGCCAGATTGCTGCCCACCTGCAGATCTGAGAGGCTGATCATCGTACTGGAATTTGTCAAAATGTACATCTTGGCCGTAGAAGTGTACATTGGCGTTACAACATATACACTGTAAAGTCCAAGCAGAAGGGCTCCGACGATAGTTGTCGAGATGACCAACGGCAAATGACGCAGAATTAACATCAATATTTCCCACAAATCAATTTCAATTTCCTCGTTTTTGGAATCCATACTCATCCTCTTTCTTTAAATGTATTTTTTCTGCAGGAACTGATCCCGATTTTCGCAAAGAATGCGGTTCAGGCAGCTTTCCGGCAGCTTTTTACGAAGCTTTTCGATACAGTCCTCCATAAGAGGCGCACGCTCTGCCGTGTTATGGCAGTCGCTTCCCAGAAAATGTATCATGCCGTTTTCCATATATTTTCGAAGCCGGGCGGAACGGCGATCGAACAGCCCTCCCATCAGGCTCTTGGTATTCACCTGGACTAAGGCGCCGAGCTTAATGACTTCCCATATATTTTCTTCCTTTTCAAACAACGCATGCACGCGTTCCATATGTGCAATGACTGGCCGGTAGCCCGATTCGATAAGCTCTCTAAGCCCCTGATACACATCGTCATACCGTTCGTCAGGATAAAATTCCACCAGCAGATATCGGCTGTCCGCAAGGGTTAACACATGATTGTCCTCTATTTCCTGCGGAATCCCTCTGCGGTAGAGTACCTCATTTCCGCAAAGGACTTCAAAATCCGATGCAATCTGTTTGGCCCGCTGATTGACTTCCTCTGCCAGCGCCCGTATTTTTTCATTGTCCTGTTTTTTTTGTCCCGGGTAATTATGCGGAGTCGCCACAATATGCCGCACTCCCTGATCGTATATCATTTGAAGCATCTGCATCGTCATCTCCCAGTCTTTGGAGCCATCGTCCACCCCGGGCAGGATGTGGCTGTGCAGATCCAAATATCCTGTTTGTTCCATTATTTCCGATTCCTCATACGAATGCTTACAACCAGCAGAAGCACTGCAGCCGCCGCTATCACAACGCTAAACAAATACCAGGGCGTCATCCCTCTTGCTTTAAATGCATCTATAAACTGCTGATAATAGACTGCTTTTATACCGGAAACTGCAAACCATCCTCCGGTACGTACAACGGCTGTTGCCGCCAGGTTCCATACGGCTGCGGTAAAGCAGCTGCCTGTAATATAATACAGTGCATGATGCCTGCAGTGATACCAGTGAAATAAAAGAAATACGCAAAAGGCTCCCGCTATTACGGAAAGGACTGCCATTCCGAAAAACAACGGCCTCCGTTCCTGTATAAACTGCCGATATCCGCTGATAAAGGACGGATATACATATCTTTTGCAAATTGCCTTTGATTCTGATACGACAGCCTCTATGGCCGCCTGCACATTTTCTGTTTCATATACATCCTGGCCCCTTATGTATTCCTCTAAAACTGCCTGCTGTCCAAAATCTCCCCCATCCTCCTTTTGGATCCCGTCATTGGCATACTGGGAAAAGGCCAGATAGGCTTTACTGCCTCCCCAAATCTCTTCCGTCAGGGATTCCGGAAGCCCATAGGAGGAAAACAGCTCCCTCTGTTTTGCCAGAAGCTCCTCTTCCATTCCGTTTGCGTATCCGCTGCCCCGCAGACTCTCCTGAAAGGAGTGGGTGCTAAAATAACCAATCAACAATTCTATACTAAAGAACAACAGAAAAATTGCCGCTGACAGTACGACTGTCACTGCCAGGCTGGCTGCTGTTCTGTATTTTCGATTTTTGTGCTTATGCATGTACTACTCTCCAATTTCCGCTCCGGACACCTTCTTTGCATAGACAAAAAAGCGTTCATTCCGAAGCTCTGTCTCTGCTCCAAAAGGATAACAGGTATAAAGTACCAGCTCCTCTGACTCTGTCTGACGTCTTTGGTATTCCATGACGTCTGCCACCTCGGTTCCGGTCACTTCATATTCATACTGTCCGTATCCTGTCTTTACGGAAAGGATCATCCCTTTCTGTATCTGTTCGAGCGGTGCAAAAAATGTGGCATCGTGTCCGCCGGCCAAAATTCCTCCGCCCTGTCCAGGCAGCTTCCCGCCTGTATAGGTTCCGACGCCCTGTGCTAAAATCTCAGTGGTATCTCCATAATAAAGAGGCGCCTGTAAACCGATTGCATCGCAAAGAATTTCTCCATATTGCTCTCCCTGCAATGGAGGTATCCATGCTCCGCCGTCACTTGTATCCGCTCCGTCCCCGGACTCCGCCGCATAGGTATATTCCGGTGAACCGGCAAGCCAAAGAGCGTTCCACTTTCCTGCTTCACTTTCCAAAAAGCCGCCTGCAAATACCACAAATGCTGCAATTCCTGCCGCTGTAGTCAGAACAGGCATACTAAAATATCCTTTTTTCTTCCGCAGGGTAATGATCACAAGAACCCCGCCTGTAATACAAATAAATAATGCGATGGCCACTATCAGCCCCCCGGTGTAATACCCGGTATTTTTGATGGCAAGCCCGGTCGAAAGCACGACGCTTCCATCCTCTTTTACAACATCTACGGTTCCCTTTAAAAACTGCTCTACGGTAACGGCCCAGCCTCCGCCCAGATTGTCCGCGCCCTGCGGGACACTGGAATTTACCTTGGCGTATTCCCCTTCCTCCAGGGATTTCTTCAAAAGGCTCTGTACGTCTGTTTTCTTCGCATCGGAATAAGTCGGCTTTTGCGTCGGCAGATTCCCATCCGTACCTGACGTGCTGCCGCCCGGCGTTTGATTGTTTAGATTTCCCGGATTCTCGGTGTCGGTACCCGGTATTTCGGTATCCGGCTCGTTCGGATCGGGTGTTTCCGTATCGTCCGGATCCGGATTCTCGGTATCGGGCGTTTCCGTATCCGGTTCATTCCCTACCTCGACCAGATAGCCTTCATCAATTCCCTGCTGTAAATTTGCGTTTGCCTGACGGATTGCAGAAGCCGCCTCTGCGGCAGTCAGATCAACGTCATCCGATATCAGCTTGTTATAAGCCTTTTGTTTTCCTTCTTCCGTAAACCGATAGGTCTTGCCCTTATAGTCTACAGTTCCGTTATAATAGTCGATAATCGTCTGTTCTGCCGCATTGATATCACCGGCATGTACAGGGACAGCAAGGGAACATATCAGCCCTAACAGCATCCCTGCCGAAACCAGTTTTCTTTTCCACATAGGCGCTTCCTTTCCCCAGAAGTGCCCCGGAATGTATCCCGGAGCACTTCAAGGATTGTTTTTAAAAACTTCTTACATTATTCTGCTGTGTATACGTTCCAGACCTTCACATCCTCAACCGGATTGTACTCTACATCAAATGCACCTAACAGCTCTTGATAGTATGCCTTGTTGATGTCGCAGGTTACTTTGTCGCCTGTATATAAAATCTGAGCTACCTGCACACCGTTTGCGCTTCCTTTCGGAATCCGGTTCACCGTAATAGAGGTTGTTGTAATCTCTGCTGTCAGCTGAGAGCCTTCCAGCTGAGCAATACCGCTTAAGTAAGCGTTTGCATATACGGTACCCGTCGCTTCGTCCTGCGTAATGGTGATGTCCGTTAAGGTTACGTTCCGTTCTTTGCCCTGATAGGAGGTCTTGAAATTCAGGTCGCAGGTTCCGTTTGCATGATCGGTACGGGTAATCTGCGTCGTCTTTGTCCTGTTTGCGTTGTTTACAGTTACCAGAAGCTCTGTAGAACTTACCATATCAATCTTATAATTGACATTATGTGTCTTCATACCCATCAAAACATCTGCTACGATAAAGCTGTGTTCCGCAATCTTGTCAATATTTTCTTTGGTAATTCTGTGCCAGTTATCACGGATGATATTGCTTCTCCAGTTTGTCTTCTCAAACTGCTCGGAGAACCACTTGTAATCTGCCATTACGTTTTCTACAGATTCTTTCATCTTGAACGGCCGGCCATTCCACATTGTTTCTACTTCAAAGGCTTTTGCGTTCTTCATATCCAATGTATAGACATACGCATACGGATTATTCTGATCCAGTGCATTGATTCTGCTGATAACCGTAACCGTACACTCTGCTTTGCCGCCGTCCTCGGTGGTAGCTGTAATGGTAGCTGTGCCCGCCTTGACCGGAGTAACAACTGCAATCAGGTTATTGTCTGCACTGGCTGCTACGGTTGCAATCGTCTCGTCTGAGCTCTCCCAGCTTACAACTCTGCTCTCACCGTCTAATGAGGTTACCGTTGCCGTAATCTGGCCTGCTTCCCCGTCTTCAACCAATTCCAGCTCTGTCGGATCCAGAGTAATCTCAGAACCATTGATTACGGTCACTTCACAGGAGGCTTCTTTCCCGCCGCTGACGGTTTTTACGGTAATTGTTGCGGTTCCTGCCGCTACTGCCGTCACGGTGCCTTCTGCATCTACCGTTGCCACAGCCTCATCGCTGCTGGTCCACTCTACCGCTTTATTCGTTGCGTTCTCCGGAGCTACAGCTGCTGTCAGCGTGCCGGTCTGGCCTGCAATCAGCTCTAATGCTTCTTTGTCTAAGAGATCGGAAGAGCGTCGTGTAGGGAAAGAGTGTTCTCTACTGTGT
>CANDKL010000221.1 GCA_947385255.1 uncultured Roseburia sp.
CTTCCGATCTGCTTTGGGGGCTTAGACCACGTACTGGCCAGCGGCAGGGATATTAATATTCTGGTATTTGATACGGAGGTGTATTCCAACACCGGCGGACAGGCGTCCAAATCGACGCCGCTTGGCGCGGTGGCGCAGTTTGCGGCTGGCGGCAAGGAGATCCGCAAGAAGGATCTGGCTTCGATGGCAATGAGCTATGGATATGTGTTTGTGGCGCAGGTGGCCATGGGCGCAGACTATAACCAGTGTGTGCGCGCCATTACAGAGGCCGAGGCGTATCCGGGGCCGTCTCTCATCTTAGCGTACGCTCCCTGTATCAACCAGGGGATTAAGTCCGGAATGCAGATGGCGCAGGAGGAGGAAAAGCTGGCGGTAAAAGCGGGATATTTTCATCTGTTCCGCTATCAACCGGCCATCGGAACGATGCAAAAGCCCACCTTCCACTTGGACAGCAGGCAGCCGGACGGAGATTTCTTTGAATTTTTAAACGGAGAGGTGCGGTTCAATGCATTGACCAGAAGCAATCCGAAACGCGCGGGAGAGCTGTTTGAGCGGGCAAAACGGGATGCGGATGAGAAATATGGGCGGTTGAAGAGCATGGCAGACAAGTAAAACGCATGATGGGCAAAAAGAAAACCGCAATTCGAAAATAAACAGCAAAAAAGGCAGGAAATGCCGCCGTATGGAAATGTCTGTACGGCGGCATTTTCCTCTTTACAAGATTTTGGGATAATGCTACAATCAATACAGATAATAGCTTGGCAACCGGGGGAGGAACGGCTTATGGACAGAGTGGCACAAAAGTTGAAAGAATTCACAGACCGCCGGAAAACCGAACGGGAAAGGACAAAAAGGAACGTGGACAGAGAAGATTTTTTACTAAGCCAGATTGATGAATTCAGAGAAAGAGCGAAGCAGCTGCAGGGCCTTTTGGTCACAAAGGCCAGCCGGATACAGGAGCTGCAGGATATTGTGGCAGAGCGTGAGGACAAGGCAAAGGAGCTGTCGGATATTGTAGAGGAGCGGCAGGAGGCTGCAGAGCGTGTGGTAGCCGGCGTCGCAGAGCAGATCGACGGCCTGGTCGCCAAGGTGGACGCCCGGTTAAACGAGCTGAACGAAACCTTTGCCGAGCGTCTGGCTGAAAATGCCGTAAACTGTACGGAGCAGAACGAAGAGGTCCGCGCTATGATTACGGAGCAAAATGAAAAGCTGTCGGAAACCGTCAAAAGACTGGACGGGCAGTTCGACGGGGTGAAGAATGAAATCTGCGAGAAGGTACATAATGAAAATGTAAAATGCTACCGGAATATGCAGGCGCTGATGGAGGAATCTGACAAGAAGCTGGATGCGCTGCGGGAGGATATCGGGCAGATCGAATCGGTAAAAAATATGACAAAGGCAATCTGCGCATTTGCCGTTTTGAATCTGATTGGAGTAGCGGTCTTAATTGCAGCGGCGCTTGGCTTTGTATAACCGGCAAAACAGGAACATTTTTTGAAATTGGTGAATATATTGTATTTGGGGGCTGCCGCAAAGCAGCGTCTGTTTGTTACACGCAGATAAAAACGGATTAAGGCGAGGTTTTGGCATGAGTTTAAATCAGGAAAAAAAGGTATGGATTATCGGTCATAAGAATCCGGATACGGATTCCATCTGCGCTGCAATTGCATATGCGGATTTGAAAAACAGAACTGGAGATATCTGCCATGAGCCCAAGCGCGCAGGCAGCATCAATGCGGAAACGCAGTATGTTCTGGATTATTTTCAGCTGGATGAACCGGAGCTGGTGACGGACGTCGGAACACAGATTAAGGATATTTCATTCCGCCGGACGGCGGGAGTCAACGAGAACATCTCCATGAAGCGTGCATGGGAGCTTATGAACATGCAGAATGTCGTAACGCTGGCCGTGACCAATTCCGGCAATCTGCTGCGCGGCCTGATTGTGACGAGGGATATTGCGACATCCTATATGGACGTATACGACACGCAGATTTTAGCAACCGCGAAAACGCCCTACAAAAATATTGAGGAGACTCTGGGGGGGACGATTCTCGCAGGGAATCCGCATGCATGCTTTGTAAAAGGCAAGGTCGTTGTGGCGTCGTTCGGCTATGACTGGTCGGAGGACTGGATGGCAAAGGATGATATGGTTATTTTGGGCGATCATTTTGATTCCCAGATCAAAGCAATTGAGAATAATGCAAGCTGCGTTGTCGTCTGCTCCGGATCGACGGTCAGCGATGAGGTCATAAGAATGGCGGATAAATGGGACTGTGTCGTAATCGGGACACCGTATGATATCTTTACGGCAGCGAGGCTGATTAATCAGAGCATTCCGATTAAGCATTTTATGACCAGGGAAAAGCTGATCCAGTTCCATGTGGAGGATTATGTGGAGGATGTAAAGGACATTATGTCCAAGGTGCGCCATCGGGATTTTCCGGTTGTGGATCAGGAAAACCGCTATGTAGGTATGATTTCCAGAAGATATCTGTTCAATACCCAGAAAAAGAAAATTATTCTGGTGGATCACAATGAGAAAACACAGGCAGTAGACGGCTTTGAGGAGGCGGAAATTTTAGAGATCATCGATCACCACCGGCTTGGCAGCTTAGAGACGATTTCTCCGGTATTTTTCCGCAATCAGCCGTTGGGATGTACATCGACCATCATTTACCAGATGTATCAGGAAAAGGGTGTGGAAATTCCTGCCCAGATTGCGGGAATTTTGTGCGCGGCAATTATTTCGGATACGCTGATGTTCCGTTCCCCGACCTGCACACCGGTGGATCGGGCGGCGGCGGAGGATCTGGCGATTATTGCCGGAATTGAAATCGAAGTACTTGCAAAGAATATGTTCCAGGCAGGCAGCGATTTTAACCGCAAAACGCCGGAGGAGATTTTTAAGCAGGATTTTAAGAAATTTACGATTGGCAAGTATGCATTTGGCGTGGCACAGTTAAGTGCGATGAGCAAGGAAGAGCTGGAAACTGTGCACATGAAATTAAAGGATTATCTTTTCACCGTTTTAAAAGAGCTTAAGCTGGATATGGTGTTTGTAATGCTGACCGATATTTTGGAGGAATCTACCGTGCTGCTTGGTGCGGGAGAGGAAGCAGACGCAGTGATAAGCCAGGCATTTTCAGCCAAAAGAGAAAACGACGGTTATCTGTTAAAGGGCGTGGTATCCCGCAAGAAGCAGCTGATACCGGCGCTTATGGCAGCTTTGCAGGAATAGACCGCAGGGGATTAAAGTGAGGATGTGATGCATGATGAAGTTTGAGAAAATGGAAAATGGTTCTCTGCGCTGTATTTTAACGCAGAATGATTTGGAGCAGAATGGCATTGAATTGGATGATTTTTTTGCCAATACGCCAAATGCCAGGGAATTTTTAGAAAAGCTGATTCGGATTGCAGAGGATGAGGTGGGATTTAAGGCAACTGGTAACATGATGTCCATCCAGGCGGCGATTATGTCGGAGGATGAGATTGTACTCACATTTTCTGAGAGCCATGTCAGCAGTGCTGAGATATTAGAGCACATTCGAAATATGTTCGGGGCTTCCGCCGCAAAGGAAGCCGTACCTGAGCTGCCGGATGTGAAGGCAGATATTTTGAAGGAAGCCGGCGCACAGGCGAAGGACGAGGTGATAGAAGGGGATCGGGAAGGCTATTCCTATCTGCTGACCTTTGTATCCCTTGCGGGCGCACGGAGGTTCTGCCAGGTGCTGCCGCCGGGGCCAACAGCGAAAAGCAGGCTTTATTATCTGGAACAGAAGAAGCAGTATTTTCTGTGGGCGGATTTGAATAAAAGCACGCGGAAATATGTCTATGAGTTTGTGGCAGCTTCCATGGAATATGCGAGGTCGATTGAAAAGGACAGTATGCGCAGCAGCTTTCTGGAGGAGCATGCGCAGATCCTGGTAAAGGATCGGGCATTGGAGGTGCTTGCGCAGCTTTAAGAACAGTTGGGACGGACCGGAACCGAACGGAGCGGTCCGTTTTTATTGGATTAGCGTATCCATCAGATATGCATAGATTTCCATATTTTGTTCCTGCCAGTTTTTGCAGACGGCCTCCGCCTGGGCCTTTGTTTTGACATGCACGGTCAGATCGATGACAGAGATGTTGCGTTCCTTTAGCTGGCAGCGCACATCAAAGCCCGAATGGGTGGATTTGAAATAATCTGCAACGACGGAATTCTCATTCCGCAATGTTATTTTGTTTTTTTCAAAGTAGGCATTCAGATCCTCAAGAATGGCAGGTGAAATTTTATCCTCAAAGAACCGCAGGGTATCCCGTCCCAGAGGCGTCATATAATACTGTGTATTGCTGTGTGTGGATTCGAAGCGGATCAGGCCGGAATCAAGCAGGCTGCTTATCATCTGCTGTACGGTAAAGTAATCCGTATAGTCGTGATCCAGAAAAAAATTTGAAATCTGCGTATTGGAAAGCGGAAAGTCCACCTTGTCAATCATGGATAAAATTGTCATTTTGTAAATGGTGTTTGGTTCTGCCATTTTATCCCTCCTACCTCCGGAAGACGCATATCCACAGGGGATTATGCACGGATATGCGCTTTTACGGCATTGCTGACGGCCTCTGCCACACGCGGATCAAAGGCCTTTGGCATGATAAAGTCTTCATTTAATTCATCGTCGCTGACAAGCCCTGCAATCGCCCGTGCAGCGGCAAGCTTCATTTCCTCTGTGATTTGGGAAGCGCGGCCCTCTAAGGCGCCCTTGAAGATACCGGGGAAAGCGACTACGTTGTTCACCTGGTTGGGGAAATCGCTTCTGCCGGTACCTACGATCCTTGCTCCGGCAGCCTTTGCAATATCCGGCATGATTTCAGGAACGGGGTTTGCCATGGCAAAGAGGATCGCGTCTTTGTTCATGGAGGCCACCATATCCGCGCTTACGATGCCGGGGGCAGATACGCCCACAAAAATATCGGCGCCCACAAACGCGTCCGCTAAAGAGCCCTGCGCGTGCTCTGGGTTGGTGCATTCCGTCATCCGTTTCTGCATCCAGTTCAGATTAGGATAGTCTTTGCCGATGATGCCTTCCTTATCGCACATGGTTACATGCGAAAAGCCGTATGTTAAAAGCAGCTTTGCAATGGCAATACCGGCGGAGCCTGCACCGTTGATTACAACCCTGCAGCTTTCTTTTTTCTTGCCCGTGACCCTTAAGGCGTTGATAATGCCTGCCAGAACGACGATTGCCGTGCCGTGCTGATCATCGTGGAACACAGGGATGTCCAAAAGCTCCTTGAGCCGTTCCTCAATTTCAAAGCAGCGGGGGGCGGAAATGTCCTCTAAATTGATGCCGCCGAATGCCGGGGCGACATTTTGGATCGTTCGTATGATTTCTTCGGTATCCTGCGTATCCAGGCAGAGGGGAACGGCGTTGACATTGCCAAATTCCTTGAATAATACGCATTTGCCCTCCATGACA
>CANDKL010000222.1 GCA_947385255.1 uncultured Roseburia sp.
TCGCAGACAGGACGATGCTCAGCATGCGCTTCAATTTCTTAAAATTCATACTGTGAAATTATAAAAAACAAAACTTTCTAACAAAATCAATCCTTTTAATCCTCATTTTCTAAAAATTTATACTAAATTATACGATTATTTTCGAAAATTCATTTTTACACCACCAAAAACTGATCGAAAATGTACCTATTAAATACATATAAAAACCCTATTTTTTTCATCCGATCTCTTCTTTCACCCCTATCCATTTATACTCATATCATCCAATTCTCTACCTCAAATACACCAATATTATCAAAAACCAGAGGCTTCCTTTCCTTTTACCTCCCAAAATTCGTATAGAATTCGTAGCAAAAATGTGCTATAATCGGCGTACCAAATTCGAAAAGGAGACTTTTCTTATGGATACAAAAGATATAAAAGTGAGAAGAAAAACCACAAAATACAAAAGCATATACTACAATGAGAGTACAAAAAAATACGACGTAAAATACAATTACAAAGAATACGACGTAAAAACGGGTCGAAATAAATACCGGTCCAAATGGGTCTACAACCTCAACACCATTACAGAAGCAAAAGCAGAATTGGCTAAGCTGCAGCATAAAGGGCTCCGTGCAAATGACAAAGACATTACCCTGCAAGGAGCTTATGACCTGTGGCTCATCAAAGCTCAGGGCCAGAACTTCAGTCCTGTTTCCATTAAAAATACCCACCAGCAAATAAGGATGGTATACCAGTTTGTACCTGCTGCGACGAAATTAAAGGACATTGACGAAGATGTTTATTATAAATTTTGCAGCGACATCCGAAAGCATGGTTATTCAGAAGAAACCATCCATTCCATTAATGCTACCTTCCGAAAGATGATCAACCTGGCCTACAAAAAGAAGCTGATAAAAGAAAACATCTTAAATTATGCTGACAATATAAAAACAAAGAAAAAAGAAGACTATAAAACAATCAGCAAAGAAAGCTTTGATGAAATGGACAAATATTTCAAGGAGAACGAATCCTGGCGTCTGGGCGTTAACAACTATCCCAAATTCAGGCTGATGTTTAATATTTTGTATTATACCGGCTTAAGAATTGGAGAATGTATCGCCCTGACCTATGTGGATTTTGAAGAATTCAGTTATTACGAAAATACAGAAAACGGAAAGTCCGAGACAGCTTCAGCAAACGATTCTGCGGAATGTAAACTGCACCAGGGAACCAGGGTAAAAATCGACAAATCCTATGTGAGCGGAATGAAGCTGACCAAAGAACCAAAGAATTATAAAAAACGCAGCATTCCCCTCTCTCCTATTCCGGAACGGCTTTTTGCAGAAATAAAAGAAGAACATCTGCAGAAAGGAGGCAGTCTGGATGATAAAATATTTGACTGGGAATACGGTTTATGCGATTCCACATTAAAAAAAGCCTGCTCTGTTCTGAATTTCCCAAAATACTCATGCCATGATTTCCGGCACACCTTTATATCAAACCTGATTCGGAAAGGGGTTCCCCTTCCCGTGATAGAAAAAGCGTCGGGCGATACGCAGCAGACCATACTAAAAAGATACTCCCATATGTTTGACAGCGATGAAATGATGATCCTGACGGCTATGCAGGATTTGTAAATTACAAAAAAAGAGCATTTTTTCATTTGTAAACATTTCTGTTCAATTTGCCGATAATAAAGTATACTCCATTATAAGGCTAGTAAGTCAGCCGCAAACTGTAAGCAGAAATGCTGGATTTATGCAGGTTACAACGTTTTACCATAGAAATATGGCAGGATGTGGATGGTATATTTTAACTGACTTGACAAAGGCTTGACAAATGAGAGAGAAACGTATATCATAAAAAAATAGGTAGGGTATGCTCCCTTTCGGAGAAATCTGACCTATTTAGATGAATTATTGAATTTTACCCTAGAGGATCTATGGATAATCACCAGAGGTCTTCGGGGATATTGAACCTTGACAAATACTGCCAGGAGCTTACAAAACAAAGTAGGAAACTCCAGGTTTCTGCGGCAAGCGAATCAAAAGAGGCGAAAGCTTGTTTTGATGCGTTTGCTGCAGAAGCAGCAAATATACAGTAGCCAGCGGCAATAGAAAATAAGTACCATTTGGTATAGAAGAAAGGAGGCTATGGATGTCTATAACAGGCTGCGGCAATTCATGGAAAAGTGTTTTCACTGAGAATGACATGATTTTGCGAGGCGAGGCTTGTGAATAGAGTAGAGCCTGTCCTGAGAGATGCTCGGACAGCATATGATATTCCTTTAGGAAAGTAACGTCTATTGCATGGATTGTTCCGTTGGGAATTTTACGGAGAATTATGACCTTAGAGTCAGACATGAATCTCACGTGGAATAGTCTGCAGAGCGGATCCAGGAAATTTTTTGTGGATTATTGCAGGATGCATAAGAAATCGTTCGCAGAACCGTGTGTATATCCGTGAAATGCCTGCAACTAATATGGAAAAGGACTGTTTCTTAAGTCCGGTAGGAACATCTACATACCTGCCGTATAGGAAACGGATTGCCTTCAAGCCTATAAAGGCTTTGAAATTTAGCTGGCTATAATACAAATATGAAAGGAGTTTTCTACAGTATGAATTTTAAGAAATTGAAGCGCATGCTGAGCATCGTCCTGTCTGCGACCATGATTTTATCCACAAATATGACAGGCCTTGCAGCGTCTGTGGAATCCGTACCAGAGCAGCAAGAATGGCAGTTTGATACTGAAATGACAGACGACGGTATTTCCAGATATGTTTCTGAAGACGGCGCCGTTATGTACTCAGCGGAGTCACCGGCAGATGAAAGTGGAACCGACAGTACAGTGCCAAATGAGACAACCCAGGAAGAAAAGAAAGTTGCTCAAATTGGTGACACGAAATATGCAACATTAGATGAAGCACTTAAGGTAGCAGGCGAAACAACAATTAACCTGTTAGAAAACGCAGTATTAGAAGGTACAGCGGCCTATGATTTAACAGGGAAAACCGTCAATACAAACGGTAACATGATCACAATTGCAAACGGTGCCAAGATCAAATTAACAGCCGGCACATTTATCAACAATACTCCGGCAACTGTAGGTCCTTCCGGTGGGTTCAGCACCTTAGAAGGCAACCACGTCATGATCAACGCAGAGCCCGGATCAAAGCTTACCATCGGAGGAGACGGCAGATACAGTACTCACGCCGTCCAACTGCTCCGGGTAAAAGGCGACGTAGTAATTGAAAATGGTACATTCGAGTGCATCGCAATGCCGGAAGAAATCGCAGCTCAGCACAACTACAACGGCGCTGTCATGTTCAGCGTAGCCGAAAGCACGGGAAAACTGACCATGTACAACGGCACAATCAACGCAAAAGCCGGTGCGGGCAACAACGACGGCATGTATGGTATCTATGTATACGATGATGCAACCGTAATTCTTGGCGACAAAGAGGCAAAAACAGGCCCGACCGTACAGGCCAAATGCGCGGCAATCGGTATGAACAGCAGCCAGCCGACCGCTTCCCTTACGATCCATGGCGGTACATATACCAGCGAAATAAAAGGGAGCGCGCAAGGGGAAGAGGCAAATCCGGAAGCGTACAACACCGTACTCTACCTCTCCACAAAATCTACCGTAACGATTAACGACGGTATCTTTACCGCAAACGGCAGAAATGCAGATGCCCAGATTCATGCCGTATCACTGTCTGCAAATACAGCGCAGGTCGTAACCATCAACGGAGGTACCTTTACCTCCCAGAATGAAGTATTCTGCAAGATGGGAGATGCTGTCCCGGTAGTAAAAGGCGGCACATTCTCCAGCGATCCGTCAACCTATCTTCCGACAAGCGGTTATGACGTAGAAAAAAATACAACCGCAAATACATGGACAGTTACGCGTCCCTGTGGACATAACGTTATTACATATGTACCAGAAGATGCGGCTGGTTGTTTCAAGACGGGTACCCTTAGCCACTACGTATGCAACAGCTGCGGTCAGAAGTTCGCTTTAGCAGATGGCACAGTCCCGTTGACGGACGAAGATGTGGCAATCGAAAAAAAGAACCATGACGGCGTATTTTTTGCGGCAGTGCCTTCTACCTGCCAGACAAAGGGTCATGACGCATATTACTACTGTGAAAACTGTGAAAAGGCATATGCAACCATTGAAGCTTTACAGAGGAATGAGAATCCTCAAGATAAGACAACTTATAATCATGAAGAATATGCTCCCCACAACTATGACATCAAAGACGGGAAAAGCCCGTATACCTTCGACTGGGGAAAAGCTGCTGAAATCACAACGGTTGAAACCCTGGCAGATCTGAAAACAATCGAAGATATAATTTGGACTACAAATGACGATAAAACACAGACTGTCAACGTAACAGCAACACGTAAATGTAATGTCTGCGGAGATACTTCAAACGGAACAGTAACAGTTGAAAAAACAGGAGCGGACGCTTTTGATTGTACAAAAGGCGCATCTGTCAAGTACACTGCCACGGCAGCATTTACGGAGGATGCAGATCCGTCTGCACAAACAACTGCAGCAGATGGGGAAGACGGGGAACCGGAGCCAATCACAAATGTACACACAGTTACAATTCCGGCAGCAGCTCATGACTATAATCTTACATTAACATGGGCAACTGATGTGAATCTTAATAACGTTGATTTAACAAAATTAACAGAGTTAGCAGCGAAAGCAACAGCCAAACGAAGCTGTAAAAACTGCGCCAAAACAGAGGAAACAGCCAAATCCGTTACCCTGTCATTGCCGCAGGACGGCGACTCAACGGATATTCCGGATTGCATAGGCGGAACCGTAACGCTTACGGTAACCGCTGTTTTCGCAGATGATACCACAGTAACGGGCACACAGGACGTAACTGTTACGGCAAGCGGTGTACACAGCTGGAGCTATCAGAAATATCAAGCGCCAAAATGTGATGAAGCCGGCCGGAATGCATACTATGAGTGCAGCAAATGCGGCAAAAAGGTATGGAGCCCGGAGCCAAGCATCCTAGATGCCCCGACAAACCAGGTAGGCGAAGGCCAGGAAATCATCCCGATGATTGACCACAACTTCAGCCTGCCCAAATTTGAATGGGAACAGGAAGGCGTGCTTCCGACAGCGAAAGCAACCTTTACGTGTTTAAAATGCGACGCTAAAATAGTCCGGCAGAATCTGGCTGTTGCCAAAGAAGGCGAACATCTCGGCGGCGGTTCATATGGATGTACCGGCGAAGTGGAAATGTCCTATAAGACTACGGCAGCATTTAATAAAGCATGCGTCTGGATGGTAATGGATGAAGAAAATCCCGACGAGCCGAAACTTGACGCATACGGTGACAAGCAGTTTGTATACAAGGAAGGGGAAGCCGATCCGGATAAAACCTCCCAGGATATCACCTACACAGGTTATGTAACCAAGACCATTGTCCCGGG
>CANDKL010000223.1 GCA_947385255.1 uncultured Roseburia sp.
GAGATTTCAATTTAATTCTGCCGGATTGATCGTGTAAGATTACTTTTGGAGTTACATTTCCCCCCTTCCTAACGCTATTTCAAATCATCAATTGCCTGTATCACTCCGCATGCAATTTTTTCCCCCGCATTTCCCGACGGCTGCGTATAAAAATCATCCGCGTTGCGGTGAATCAGCACGGTTCTTCCCACAATTTCATATAATTCCAGCCCCTGATCGTAAAATGCCAGCCACGCATACCCGTCGCCGGAAATCAAAGGCGGCATATCTCCCGCATGCATGGGATGGGACATATTCTGCGGATTATAGTGGGCTCCCGTCTTTGCAAAATCATCGGAGCAGTCTCCGTTTTCATGGATATGAAACGCATAAAAAGCAGGAACACCCGACCTGTCCGCATTTGGCAGGCCGAATATTTCTGCTTCGATTAAGACGCCTCCGGTAGGAACACTATAAATATACACGACTCCCTGTATCTGGGATTCACCACTGCCTCCCTGTATCTGAGCGTAGGCACGCGGCCTGTTGTCATAGAATAATTTCATAAAGCCAAGCCTTGGCGTAATCTGGAACATAAAAAACCCCTTTTTCTTTTATCCTATGCAATGCTATTCTTCAATATGTTCCCTTCCCTGCGCGATAATGGTACGCACATGGGCGTCCGCCAGTGAATAAAAAACAGATTTTCCTTCCCGCCTGCTCTTTACCAGCTTATTCTGCTTGAGAATCCGGAGCTGATGCGAGATAGCGGACTGCGTCATATGAAGCGCAGCCGCCAAATCGCAGACGCAGACCTCGGCTTCAAACAGCACAAACAAAATCCGGATACGGGTAGAATCCCCGAACACCTTAAACAGCTCTGCCAGATCGTAAAGCTCTGTTTCCTCCGGCATTGTCTCGCTTACAATTTTTACCAGTTCCTCATGTACCTCGACATTGTCACAGCATATTGCTTCGTTTTTTTCCATGGCTTCCTCCTTATTTGAATTCGCTGCCCTACAGATTTTTTACAAACAGTGCGCGGATTGCATTTAATACGGCAAGCACCATCACACCGACGTCCGCAAAAATAGCAAGCCACATATTCGCAATGCCAAGCGCCCCCAGAAGCAGACAGAGCAGCTTGACCCCGATTGCAAAATAAATATTTTCATAGACAATCCGAATGCATTTTCTGGAAATGCGGATGGCCTTTGCAATTTTCAAAGGATCGTCGTCCATCAGCACCACATCCGCCGCCTCGATCGCGGCGTCTGAGCCAAGCGCCCCCATCGCAATTCCGATATCCGCCCGCGACAGAACCGGCGCGTCGTTGACGCCGTCTCCTACAAATACCAGCTTTTCCCTTTCCGGCTTTTCGGCCAGCAGCTCTTCCGTCTTGGCTACCTTATCCGCCGGAAGCAGCTCGCTGTAAACAGTCTTTATCCCAAGCTCCCTTGCCGTATGCTCCGCTGCGGCGCGGCTGTCGCCGGTCAGCATGACAAGGTGTTCTATGCCTGCCCCCTCAAGCGCCGAAACGGCCTCCTTCGCATGCGGCTTTAACCGGTCTGAAATCAGAAGATGCCCCATATAACAGCCTTCGACTGCAACGTGTACAACCGTTCCGGCCTGATGGCATTCCTCGTATGCGATCCCAAGCCTCTTCATCAGCCTGCCGTTGCCGACCGCAACAGCTTTTCCGTCTACCTTCGCAGTCACGCCGTTCCCGCCGATTTCCTCCACGCCTTGCACCCTGCTTTTGTCAATTTCTTTTCCATATGCATTTTTTAAGCTCCTGCTGATCGGATGCGCGGAATAGCATTCTGCCAGAGCCGCATATTCAAGCAGCTCCTCCTCCCCAATCCGGTTGTGATGGATGCCGTTTACTTCAAACACCCCCTGCGTCATGGTTCCGGTTTTGTCAAATACGACATATCGGGCTGCGGCAAGCGCCTCCAGATAATTCGAGCCCTTGACCAGAACCCCCTCCCTGCCCGCTCCGCCGATTCCGGCAAAAAAGCCAAGCGGAATACTGATCACAAGCGCACAGGGGCAGCTGATTACCAAAAAGGTAAGCGCACGGTACACCCACATCCCCCATTGCGGCGGCAGTCCAAGAAAAAGCATGCGCACAAGCGGCGGCAAAACAGCCAGCGCAAGCGCGCCATAGCAGACCGCCGGCGTATAAATCCTTGCAAATCGGGAAATAAAATTCTCCGAACGGGATTTTCGGGAGCTTGCGTTTTCTACCAGATCCAAAATCTTAGACACCGTCGATTCCCCGAATTCCTTCGTCGTCCGGATCCGGAGCACGCCGGTCATGTTGATGCAGCCGCTGATCACCTCGTCGCCCTCCTTTACCTCGCGCGGAAGGCTTTCCCCGGTCAGCGCACTGGTATTTAAGGCAGACGCCCCCTCCTGCACCACGCCGTCAATCGGAATTTTCTCACCGGGCTGTACCAGCAGGATACTGCCAATCTCCACCTCGTCCGGATCGGTCTGCCTGACCTCGCCGTCCCTTTCTACATTCGCATAATCCGGACGGATATCCATCAGCTCGCTGATGTTCTTTCGGCTCTTGCCCACGGCATAGCTCTGAAACAGCTCTCCAATCTGATAAAACAGCATAACCGCCACGCCCTCTGTATATTCCCCTAACAGAATCGCGCCTACGGTGGCCACCGCCATCAGAAAATTTTCGTCAAATACCTGTCGGTTTAAAATACCTTTTACGGCTTTTTTTAAAATATCATATCCGATAATCAGATAAGGGATCATAAACAGGCCAAACCGCAATAAGCCGGTCACCGGGAGCAGGGCCAGCACTGCCATACAGAGCGCGGCGGCGAAAATCCTCACCAGAACCTTTTTCTGCTTCTGATTCATAAAAAGCCTCCTTTTTCTGTGTTACAGGAAAATTTCACAGTCGTCCTCCACCCTTTTACAGTTTTTCAATACGGCCTGCATCACCTGCTTCGGATCACTTCCCTCTTCAAATTCCACCTTCATTTTCAGAGTCATGAAATTTACCACTGCGTCCCTGACGCCCTCCGTCTTTTTGGCGGCTTCCTCCATTTTATTGGCACAGTTTGCACAGTCCACCTCAATTTTATACGTCTTTTTCATCCTCGCTTCTCCTTTCTTTGTTTAATCATATTCATATGAACAATCATTCATATGTTTAAGTGTATTATAGCATATGATCCGGCTTTGTCAATAGGATTATGATTATTTTTATAAAATGGGGAAAAGGCTCTTGCAATCAAACCTAAGATCTGCTACATTATAGATAAAAGGAAGAGCAGCCGCCCACAAGGGGTTGACCGATAATTGAGATAGCAATGCCACCCGAACACCGACCAAAGTATCAGGGTGGTTTTTGCTATGTAAGAAGGCTACTTACAAAACGTAAACACGAATGTAAGCAATGCCAGAAGGAATATGCCGAAAGTCAGCAACTCCATAAGAGAAATATGAATCTTGTGTTTCTTATGTTTTCTCTTTTTCATAGCATCACCCCCATTCTTTTTGGAATGAGGTCAACGCACCCTGTAACACGATTGCTCTTATGAAATTATAACACATCTTTTGACACTTCACAATAATATTTTTCAGTACATATAAAAAGGATATCAAAATCAGTAACACCCCTGTAGGATTGTCTCTTTCTTCATAATTTTATAAAAACCCGTTTATATTTTTTTCAAACAGCATTATACTATAATCAAAGTAAGTTTCCAAAAAAACACAACCAGAAAGGAGCAACGAACATGAAAGATTACACGAAGGAATTTCAGGACGACATCCTCACCTTCCAGCAGGCTACCGAACAGTTCT
This sequence comes from uncultured Roseburia sp., assembly GCA_947385255.1. Classification (GTDB taxonomy): domain Bacteria; phylum Bacillota; class Clostridia; order Lachnospirales; family Lachnospiraceae; genus Roseburia_B. The sequence goes on from CANDKL010000223.1 coordinate 3,817, forward strand.
ACGCCGGCAGCATGTCTGTCGCCGAATACAAAAGCATCTCCGGCGGCTTCGGAAGCTACGCGCAAAGGGGCGGGACAAGCGGTATGCTCCGGCTCCGGCTTTCCGGCGGCCGGATTACGAAGGAACACCTGCGCTTCATCACTGAATGCATCGAAGCGCACGACATCAAACGCATCCATCTGACCACCTGTCAGACTGTCCAGCTGCACGATTTGACCCCGGATACCATATGCACGCTGGTAACGGAGGCATGGCGCCACGGCATTATCACCCGCGGCGGCGGCGGCGACTATCCGCGTAACGTCATGGCCTCTCCGTTAAGCGGCGTCCGGCCGGGAGAATTCTTCGATATCATGCCCTATGCCATGGCTGCCGCAGATTACCTGTTAGGCTTTATCAAAACCGTAAAGCTGCCGCGGAAGCTAAAGGTCTGCTTTTCTAACGATCCGCACGACCTTCCGCACGCTGCCTTCCGGGATCTGGGCTTTATCGCAAAGGAAAACGGAACCTTTGACGTATACAGCGCCGGAGGCCTGGGAAATAACCCCAAAATGGGCATCCGCGTCGCCGAGAATGCCGCGCCGGACAAGATCCTTTATTATATCAAAGCCATGGTCGATACCTTTACCTCCTACGGCAACTACAAGCAGCGCGCAAAAGCCCGGACGCGCTATATGCAGGATACGCTGGGCCAGGAAGGCTATTATCAGGCATTCAATGAAAAGCTGGACGCCATACTTTTAGGCGAGGATCTGACGCTTTCTGTGCAGGAAGCGCCGGTTTCCAAAACAGGAAGCGGCTCCCTTACACACCCGCGCGTCCTTTCGCAGAAGCAAGCCGGTTTATACGCGGTTTCCTATCACCCGGTGGGCGGCTGTCCTGTTCCCGCAAAGCTTCGGGAGCTCTACGACGCGATTGCACCGATGGAGGACGTCGAGCTGCGGCTTACACCGGACGAGGGGATGTATCTCATCAACTGTACGGCAGAAGAAGCCCAAAGGTTGATTGACCTGACGGCAGACGGCGCCAAAACCACGTTTGAAACGTCTGTCGCCTGTATCGGAAACCGCATCTGCCAGGTCGGCGTGCGGGATTCGCAGGCACTGCTGCAGGCCTGTGTCGATGCGGTGCGTCCGCTTGACTTTGCCGACGGCGTCCTGCCCAAAATCCGTATTTCCGGCTGTCCGTCCTCCTGCGGCGCACATCAAGTCGGTTCCCTTGGCTTCCGCGGAGCCGTAAAGCAATCGCCGGACGGCCCGAAGCCTGCTTTCGCACTGTTTGAGGGTGGGTGTGATGCACTGGAAAAGGCGCAGTTTGGACAGGATATCTGCGTAATGCCGGAGGAAAATATTCCGGGATTTTTGGTGGAGCTTGGAAAACGGGTTTCACAGGACGGCGTGACGTATGAGGAATGGATTGTGGAAAACCGGGATGTACTGGCGGAGATCGCAAAGAAATATGCTTAAGATAACTTAGAATTAAAAAGGACAGGCGGTTGCCCGCCTGCCCTTTTTTTGATTAGCGTAATTTCAGCTTTTTGCTCATGCCTGCGCCTGTCAGTTTGCTCTTTAACTGGTTACGCACTTTCTTGCTCATCTTCTTCGGTACCTTGACTGTCAT
>CANDKL010000224.1 GCA_947385255.1 uncultured Roseburia sp.
AGATTACGCAGGATGTCCGCAAAGCCATTGACGTATCAGAATCTACCTTATATCCGGTTCTAAGACGCTTGCAGAAAAATGAGAACCTCATTGTATACGATGTAGAGTGCGGCGGCAGGAACCGCAGATACTACAAGCTTACAGACATTGGCGTGATCAAGCTGGAAGAGTACAGAAAGGAATGGGAAGACTATTCATCCAAAATCACAAAACTATTTTTGGGAGAGGAGATAACATGAATCGAATTGGATTTCTGAGGAAGTTAGAGGAGCTGCTGTCGGACATACCGGACAATGAGCGCCGGGATGCCATGGAATATTACCGGAATTATTTTGACGACGCAGGTCCGGAGAATGAAGAGAAGATTATAGAGGAGCTGGGTTCTCCCTGGAAGGTGGCAGAAAGCATCAAAAGGGATTTGTTTGGAGATACTTATCAATCGGAGGATTTTGTCAAGCCAGAGCAACCGGCAGGAGAAAATAAGACGGCGCGGAATGTTTTGATTGCCGTTCTTCTGGTGTTTACGTTTCCGCTTTGGATTGCGATTGCCGCGGCGGTGTTCGGGCTTTTGGCGGGATTGGTTGGCTGTCTGTTTGGCCTGGCAGTGTGCATTGTGGCGTTTGTAGGCGTCTTTTTTGTGACGGGCGTGGTACTTACAGGCACGGGACTGATTAAGGCTTTTACCGGATTCCCCGCAGTTGGGCTGGTTTTAACCGGAATCGGTCTGCTGCTTTTGGCATTCGGCGTGCTGGGGCTTATTTTTACCGTATGGGCAGTCGGCAGGGCGCTTCCGTGGATACTGCGCGGCATTGTCAGCTTATGTAAAAAACCGTTTCAGAGAAGGGGGGCTTCCATATGAAAAATTTTACGAAAATCTGTCTGTGTATCTGCCTGGCGTTTGTCTGCCTTGGAATCATCTGCCTGGGGGCGGGCGCTGCGCTTGGAAGCGGTTTCAAGGAGGTGCGCCGGATGGCGGACAACGGCGAGTTTGATATCGGAGATCTGCATATTGGCCGCTGGTGGTTTTTCTGGGGGCCGGATTCCCCGGACCGTAAGGCTTTCAAAACACAGTCCGGCGTTGTTTCGGAGGTCTTTGCAGCCGATGCGGTGCAGGAGCTTACGGTCGACATCAAATATGCGGAGGTGTTTGTCGTAGACAGCGCCTCGGATCAAATCGAAATAACGGTAGACGCGCCGGAGCGTTATCGCTATCAATGCCGTTTGGAGGACGGAGAGGCGGAGCTTATTGATGAAACGCCGCACTCCATCTGGAACAACGGTCTTTTCGACGAGGAGAAGGTTCATGTGACAATCGCGATACCGGAAGGAAAAAAATTTGAAGAGGTGACATTTTTCACAAATGCTGGTAAAATAGAAATAACGCATGCGGTCTGGGCCGAGGAGGTGGATTTTGAAATCAATGCCGGGGAGCTTACAGCGGATCGGGTGACGGCCGGAGGGGAATTTACGGCAAAGGTCGACGCCGGACGCTTGGAGGTGGCCCGGTTTGAAGCAAAAACGCTGGAGGCGGATTGCGGACTGGGCGAGATGGAGCTTCTTGGCCGGGCGTCGGAGGGCCTGTCGGCCGACTGCGGCATGGGCCGAATCCGGCTTGCGCTTCTTGGCCGGGAGGAAGACTATGATTATACGGTCAGCTGCGGCATGGGCGCTGTGCAGATAAACGGAGAAAGCTATACCGCGCTTGGCGCAGATCGGGAAATCGACAACGGTACCGGCAACGAAATTGAACTGGAATGTGGTATGGGAGAAATTGAGATTACGGTAGAGGAGGAAGAATTATGACGAAAAGACTATACAAATCATCAACGAACCGGGTGCTGTTCGGCGTCTGCGGAGGAATCGGCGAGTATTTTAATATTGACCCGACGCTTATCCGGCTGATTTGCATTGCGCTGGTGTTCGGTGCCGGAAGCGGATTGGCAATTTATTTTGTCGCAGCGCTGGTTATCCCGGAGGAACCGCGGTTTTAACGGGGCGTGTTTAGGCAGGGAGGAATGTATATGCTGTTGTTTACATTGTTGATGCTGGTGTTTCTGGCGATGTTCATCGGGCTGTTTCTGATGCTTGGCGTACTTTTATTTAAGATTTTGTACGTTTGCTGCATCGGACTGCCGATTGCGCTGTGCCTTGGCGTATTTGGGCTGTTATTTAGCATCACGATAATCGGAATTCCGATTGGGAAGCTTTTTTTTCATTTGGCGGGCTTTGTGCTGGCGCCTTTCCGGTAAAATGATACGATCGTGTTACACAATTAAATCTGGCAGCGGGTTTTTGGCGGATGCCAAAGGCCTGCTGCTTTTGGTACGTCAGGAGTAAAAATATGAAACCTTACACTTATACGGACGGTGCCGTCCTGCCGCTTGGCGACGGCATAATCCGTCTGCGGCGTCTGAAAAACCGCGACAAGGGACACATCCGTGTCTACCGCAGGCAGGAGGAAAACGGAGAAAGCGTTTTGTGCATGGCATCCGGAATGGAGGACAATCCGGCGGCCTACCGTCTGGCTGCAGTCGGCTGGCTGCGGGAATATGCCAGGGCGCAGCTGGGAGAAAAGGTGCGCATCTACAGTACACAGATGCGCGTCTCCGTCAACCGGATTGCCATTAAGGAGCAGAAGACCCGCTGGGGCAGCTGCAGCTCAAAGGGCAATTTGAACTTTAATTGGAAGCTGGTGCTCATGCCGCAGCGCATTCAGAATTATGTCGTGGTGCATGAGCTGGCGCACAGAAAGCAGATGAACCATTCGGCAGCCTTCTGGAGCGAGGTGGAAAAGGTACTGCCGGACTATATGGAATGCAGAGGCTGGCTGCGGGAGCACGAGGGGGAATATGCGCGCTATTAGGCGTTTTTTAGCGGTGTAAAGAACCTTTGACACGCGAAAATGGGGTAATGTCAAAGAAGTTTGGTAGACTCTGTCACAACGGTGCGCTATGGTGGGTGCAGTTCGGGAAGGCGCTGAAACGGCATGGCGCGTATCGGAGGACGGAGTCAAAGGAACAGAAGCGACGGAAAGGAGGATTGCTATGGAAATCGGGAAACAGATTAAAAAATACCGGGCTGCGCTTAAGCTGTCCCAGGAGGAGCTGGCAGAAAAGCTCTATGTATCCAGACAGACGATATCCAATTGGGAAAACGAAAAAAATTATCCCGATATTCACAGCCTGCTTCGGCTCAGCTCCTTGTTTGAGATCTCCCTGGACCAATTAATAAAAGGAGATGTGGAAATCATGAGGAACGAAATCAAAAAAACGGATATTGAAAGATTCCATCATTGCGGAGCTGTATTTTCCGTGCTGTTTCTGGCAATGCTTGTGACACCGGTGCCCCTGGCAATCGGATTTGGTGTGTATGGGTTTGCGGCCTGGGCGGTATTGGCTGTGGTGGCATTTGGTTATTCCCTTAAGGTGGAAAAGCTGAAAAAGACACATAATATACAGACCTATAAAGAGATTGTGGCGTTTTCGGAGGGGAAACGGCTGGATGAGATGGAGGAGCAGCAGGAATTGGGGAAACGGCCGTATCAGAAGGTGCTGGCGGCGGTGGTGAGTGCGGCTGCTGCAGTGGCGGTTTGTGCGTTGATGTGGCGGCTGTTTTCCTGAATTCGGATGATTGGAAGGGGAAGGCTTTGGCATCCCCTGCCAGAAGCAAGCAGAATATCCCGTGGAGGGCGTGTTAAAAACACGGATTTCCACGGGATATTCTGATTATGGTGTAAGGACTAAAAACCGGTATGAGCCGGCCGTCCCGGAATTGTCTGGCGGAGAGTGTGGGATTCGAACCCACGTGCCCGGAACCGGACAACCGCATTTCGAGTGCGGCTCGTTATGACCACTTCGATAACTCTCCAATATGCATACAGCAATCCGGCCCAAATGTGCTCCGGATGACTTCTGAAACCTACTATAACACATTTTTTCTTAAAGTTCAAGTCAAGAAGTGTTGTGAATGAAAAGAAAATATATTATAATAGATCCTAACAAGGATTTCACAACCTCTGAATTAAAAATATCACAGAAAGGATGGCAATGAATTATGAGAAAAGTGGGTTTGTTAACAAGCGGCGGGGACTGTCAGGCATTAAATGCCGCAATGCGAGGTGTTGTAAAGGGCTTGAGTAACAATCTGGACGGGTTGGAGGTGTACGGCTTCTACGAGGGCTATAAGGGCCTGATTTACGGGAAATACCGTCTTTTGACCTCCTCGGATTTTTCAGGTATCCTGACCAAGGGCGGAACGATCTTAGGCTCCTCCCGGCAGCCGTTTAAGCTGATGCGGCAGCCGGATGAGAACGGGCTTGACAAGGTGGAAGCGATGAAGCACAACTATTATAAGCTGAATCTGGACTGCCTGGTGATCTTAGGCGGCAACGGCACGCAGAAGACCGCGAATTTACTGCGTGAAGAGGGGCTGAATATCATCCATCTGCCCAAGACCATTGACAACGATATCTATGGAACGGACGTAACCTTTGGATTTCAGAGTGCGATTAACATTGCAGCCGATGCCATTGACTGCATTCATACGACTGCTGCGTCCCATAACCGTGTATTTATCGTAGAGGTTATGGGCCATAAGGTAGGCTGGCTGACCTTATACGCCGGAATTGCAGCGGGCGCAGACATCATTCTGATTCCGGAAATACCTTACGACATTGACAAGATCGCGGAAGCAATTCATAAACGGACCAAAGCAGGCAAGGGATTTACGGTTCTTGCGGTTGCAGAGGGCGCCATTTCCAAGAAGGATGCCAAGCTCAGCAAGAAGGAATATCAGAAGAAGCTGGAGAAATCCCCGTATCCGTCGGTTTCCTATGAGGTGGCGGCTCAGATTGAGAAGAAGCTCGGCGTAGACACCAGGGTTACCGTACCGGGACATACACAGAGAGGCGGAAGCCCATGTCCGTATGACCGTGCGCTTTGCAGCCGTCTCGGGGCGGCAGCGGCCGAGGCAATTATTGAAGGAGACTACGGCAATATGATCGCCATGAAAGGCAATAAGACTGTCCGCGTGCCGTTAGGCAAGGTGGCAGGCAAGCTGAAAATGGTCGACAAGGATGCTCCAATCGTGAAGGAAGCCAAATTTATGGGAATCAGCTTCGGAGATTAATGAAGTGAGGATGAGTCATGTCTTATACTGCGCTGTACAGAAAGTTCCGGCCGTCCGAATTTGAGGACGTAAAGGGACAGGACCACATTGTTACGACACTAAAGAACCAGATTCAGGCGGACAGGATTGGACATGCGTATTTGTTTTGCGGGACAAGAGGAACAGGAAAGACCACCATTGCGAAGATATTCGCCAGGGCGGTCAACTGCGAAAGCCCGGCGGACGGCAGCCCTTGCGGCAAATGTGCTTCCTGCCGGGCTGTTGCCATGGGTAATTCCATGAATGTCATTGAAATTGATGCCG
>CANDKL010000225.1 GCA_947385255.1 uncultured Roseburia sp.
GATATGAGGCTGTGACTGGAGTTCAGACGTGTGCTCTTCCGATCTATGATGCTGTATAATTTCTTTTTCATACTCATTCTCCCATAAAAATTACATTTATCCTCTTCTGATACCTCTTAAGCACCCCTTTCATAAACGCCATCGTCTCCTCCTCCCCATACACAAACCCGCTCTCCTTCAAATACCGGAAAAAATCCGCAAATCCCTTCTTCACATCCGGATCCAGCACAAAAACCTCTTCCTTCTGCCCCTCCTCAAAATTCAAATAGATATGCAGCTCGTCAAAATTCCTCTGCTCTATAGAAATCCCCCGCATATCCGCAAAGGGATCCCGATACATCATAAAATGAAAATTTAAATTTTCCTCCCAAAAGGAAATCACATTGTGCAGCACCTCGCACCGCTGCTCCATCGGCAGAGGGCGGTACACCTTATAGGGAAACAAATCCACTACTCCGGATTCCATAAATTGATACAGCCCTTCCTTTGAAAAATAAGAATCCACCTGCCGCATCCGCGAAGCCATAGTTGGATACAGCATAATTCCCTCTATCACCTCTTCCCGAAACGGCAGCTTTGGCAAAATCCCCTCCCGCACAATGGCCTCGGTCAGCCCTATACTGACGCACGGCATAAAATCCAGCGATGTGCTGTACAGATCGGTCAGCTGCTCCCTGTCTCCCAGATAATCCAGTACGCTTTTCTTGCATTTGCAAAACTGCCGGGCGTTCCCCTTCAGCCGCCGGGCGCTTTCCTGAAAAAACGCAATCCACTCTTTATCCTGTGTCACCATTCCCCGTGACAAATCCGCCGAAAACTGAATCAAAAAGCGATCCGAAACCAGCCAGTTCTGCCCTGTCTGCCCCAGCTCGTCCAGCGCATTGTAAAAATAAATCTGAATCGGATTTTTTGCAAACAGCAAATCAAGCGCCTGCCGCATCCACTTTAGCTTCACCTCCGCCGATTTAAAATCTCCCTTTTTGCTGCCGGCGCAAATCAGCATTTCCACCGGGTTTTTCGCTTCATTTTCAAACTGCTTGAGCTGCATGACCAGCCATTGCGGCAGAATGCACAGCTTGAGCTTGAGCTGCTCCTTCTCCCGTTGCGCCAGCAGCGTAAGCGCACGCTGTATGCACTGAATGATTTCCATTTTTGAGTTCAGCTCCTGAAAAACCGGAAAAGCCTCTCCTTTGCAGAATCCCGGTATGCAAAACCTCTCCTCCTGCTTCCACTCCCGCTCCCATTGATACTTTGCCCGATTTTCGGACAGCGTGTGCAGTGTTTTTAAAATCTCGTCAAAGCAGCCTCCCTGAACATCTCCTAAAAATGCTTTCCGGTAGGTGCGTTCCAGCACGGCAATTTCATACTGAGTCAGCCTCAGCTTCTGTACAATGACCGCAAGGCGCTTCCAGCTTTTCGGCACCGTCTTGCCGGAGAGCCACCGGGATATTACAGCCGCATCCAAACCGCACATCCGGGCGGCCTGCGCACCGTTTAAATTCCGATCCTGAAAAATCTGATTCAAACACTCCGTAAATTCTGTCATTTTCATTCCTGCTCCTTCTTTTTCCAGATGCCGACCGCTTTTCGGCAATGATCCGCGGCACAGCACTCCATATACGATTCCGATTCGTCTTCAGGAGAAGACTCCCCTTCCTCCTGCTGTATACCCATAAAAATCAAAAACATTTTTACAAGCTGTGCCTCTTCCACATAAAACCCGTTTTTCTCATCGCCCCTTTTCCATACCCAAATGCGTTCGTACGGCAGCTTTTCATACCAAAAGGAAATACCGGTGGCTTCGTTTTCCAGCAATGCCGCTTCCCCCGGCAGCTCCGTATTTTTGCCGGAAATACAGCCGCTTCCTCCAAATCTATGGCATTTTTTCAAGTCCTCCGCAAATATCTGCCCGTAATAGTCCCGGTATCCTGCCTCGTAGGTGTAAATGCCCCGCTCTAAATCCTCCGAAAATAACATCAGGACTTTATCGCTTAAAAGCATGGAGATCCGTCCGTTAAGCCCTGCCGTTTCCTCACAGCGCCTGTAATGGCAGTATATCGTGTAATCCTGCCCGAAGTACAGATGCGGCACCATCCATTTTATTTCCTCCACCTCTTCCTCCCGGCTTCCCATATGATCCATCTCAATGATCTGCTCTGTCCGGCAGCCAAAATGAATTCCTGACAGCAACCCGCCAAAATTCATATGGATCCGAAGACGCGAGGCTTCCTCAATAAAATGCCGAAGCGCACCGCGGATTTCCTCCTGGCCATGCAGATGGCAGGCTTCTCGCCCTTTCCCATTCCAGTCCAAAGCTTCCCCTGCCCACCCGGTGTCCAAATCAATGACATGCCCTTCAAAAATCTGCCCTATCAGCCTCAGTGCGCAGTACCGGTATTCCCCCGTTTTACTGATTTGCCAGAGAAGCTGAAATTCTTCTGTCTGCTGTTCGCTCATTCCAAGTCCCTGCGCAATTTTTAACACCTTATCCAGGCTGTCCGGTGTCTTTTTCCCTGAAGCATACCTGCTTAACAGCGTACGCTCCACACCGCAGCGGTTCGCCGCCTCCGTCCATGTAAGCCTTGTTTTTGCCACATATTCCGAAAAGAATTCCGAAAACCTTTTCATCGTTGTCTGTTCCTCTCCATTCTGCTTTTCTTTGTTATGTATTTTTATCATACCACAGCTTTTCTCTTTTTCCAACAGAAGTTTCTTCTTGTGCGTCCCCCTCTTTCCCTGTATAATAAAAACGCAGCAAATGAAATCAGCAACAATCAGGAGGCAACAAACCATGGCAGGTTCAACATACGGAACAATCTTTAAAATCACCACCTGGGGCGAATCCCACGGCAAAGGCATCGGCGTCGTCATTGACGGCTGCCCCGCCGGCTTATCTCTTTGCGAGGACGACATTCAGGCTTACTTAGACCGGCGCAAGCCCGGCCAGTCCCGCTACACCACGCAGCGAAAAGAAAGCGACGCCGTAGAAATCCTCTCCGGCGTCTTTAACGGCAGGACCACCGGAACCCCGATTTCCCTTGTCGTATTTAATCAGGATCAGCGATCGCGTGACTACGGCGACATTGCGTCCTACTATCGCCCCGGGCACGCGGACTACACCTTTGATGCCAAATACGGCTTCCGCGACTACCGCGGCGGCGGACGCTCCTCCGGCCGGGAAACCATCGGACGCACCGCCGCAGGCGCCATTGCAGCCAAAATTTTAAAGCAGCTCGGCGTCACACTGACGACCTATACCAAATCCATCGGCCCTGTCACAGCCGCTTCCTTTGACGTCGGTGAAATCTGTCAGAATCCGCTCTACATGCCCGATGCCGTCGCTGCGGCACAGGCGCAGGCCTATCTGGAAGCATGCATGAAACACAAGGATTCCTCCGGCGGCATCATCGAATGCATCATAGACGGCCTGCCGGCCGGCATCGGCGATCCGGTATTTGAAAAGCTGGACGCCAACCTTGCAAAAGCCATTCTTTCCATCGGCGCAGTCAAGGGCTTTGAAATCGGCGATGGCTTTGGAGCCGCGCAGGCAAACGGCAGTGCCAATAACGACGGCTTTACTGTGACAGAGGGAAGCGCGGTTGCCAAGTCCTCCAACCATTCCGGCGGCACACTGGGCGGCATGAGCGACGGATCGCCCGTCATATTCCGGGCGGCCATAAAACCGACGCCCTCCATTGCAGCCGTCCAGAACACCGTGAGCAAATCCGGCGAAGAAATCGAAATCTCGATCCATGGCCGGCACGATCCCGTCATCGTCCCCCGCGCCGTCGTCGTCGTGGAAGCCATGGCTGCACTTACCCTCTTAGACGCCATGCTCTTAAACATGACAGCCCGCCTGGATTCTATCTGCCAATTTTACCGCCGCTAAGGAACGGTATGTAAAAGTAATTTACATACCGTTCCTAACCAAAAAGGCTGCGGGAAGCTCTGACCCAAAACGTCATTAAGGAACTGTCAAGCAATATTAAAAGTTATTTCTTGACAGTTCCTTACTTCCTGCAGCTCTCCGGTCCTATCCTCTCTCTGGCGGACACATCGTCATCCCATTCCTACAGGGTATGGATATAGATACACGTCGGCCTGTCTATCTGCATCGGCCGTCCCTTCATCAGCGCATATTTCTTCTCATAATCAATCCCAAATACACAAATCTGATTGGACTCATGATTTAAGCTGGCAAAGTACCGATTCCCCGGGAAAACAGCCAGCGCCCGCGGAAAATCTCCGCTCACCGGCGTCACGCAAAACAGCTCTAGCTTCCCGGTTTCACTGTCCCGTTCAAACATCACCACATCGTCCGTCCCCGCATTCGAGCAGAACAGATAGTTCCCGTCCCTGGAAAACTCAATCACCTGCGCACTGCAGCCATTGCTCTTCTCAATCTCCGTTGACACCTTCTGAATCCGCTCAAAATCCGGCCCGTTTTCTGTCTCAGTGTAGCTGTATACATCAATGCTGTTTTCCAGCTCATTTAATACGTATGCATTTTTGCCGTCCTTACTGAAGCGTATCATCTTCGGCGCGCAGTCCAGATCGCCCCGGATAAAATCCGTCAGCTTCAGCTTGCCGGTACCGTATTTAATCTTATAGACCTTCACATGATCGAGCCCTCCGTCCACGGCGCACAAATATTTCTGATCCGGCGTGACCTTCACACAGTTGACATGCGGCCTGGAGCTTCTGTCCGCCGCGCTTCTGCCGACGCCCTTATGGAAAATACCGTCCGCTATCTCGCCGATGGAGCCGTCCTCGTTCAGATACATCATAGACACTCTGCCGTCATGATATCCGCCTACGAACAGGAAACGGTTTTCGTCGTCCACATCCAGATAACAGCCGCGCATCCCGCCGATCCACTGCTCGTTCATCTCCTCTAAATCACCGTCCGGCAGAATCCGGAAGGCCTTTACGCCGTCGTCTGTAATCGAATACAAAAACTTTTTATTGTGAGAAACCATCAGGTCCGAGGGATTGGTAATCTTTACGACCTTGCGCTCCTCCATTGTGCCGTTTTCTGCATCCAAATCGTAAATATGAATGCCTACACTGTGTTCATGGGTATAAGTACCTACATATGCAACATATTTTTCCTGTTTCACAGTCCACACGCCTCCTCTTTTCTGCGTAAAATATCATAGCGTTCCAATGGTGTACCTAAGTCAATGTATAGCTTCTGCTGCGGATGCGGCGCAGCCTTTCGGGCATTGCCCTCCTCGTCCGAAATTCCAAGCACCGTAAGCTCTATATTCCGCCCGTCCGGCTTCATTGCCTCAATGTGCTCCCCAACCGAAAATTTATTGCGCTGCGTAATCCGGCAGAGCCCGTCTTTGGTACACGCCTCCACAATGCAGATCGGAAGAGCACACGTCTGAACTCCAGTCACAGCCTCATAT
>CANDKL010000226.1 GCA_947385255.1 uncultured Roseburia sp.
GGGATTACGCAATCTACCGTTGAAAATATTATGTCCGGTAAAACAAAGAATCCCAAACTGAAAACACTTCATAAATTGGCAATCGGTTTAGGCATGACCGTATCCGAGTTATTGGATTTCCCTGAAATGAATGAAACTATCTTTGAAGATGAATAAAATACCAGAATCGTTCTGGTTTGCTGCAACCGTACGCTTGCTGATTCCAATCTGCTTGGCCGTCTGGCGCATGGCCGCATGGTTGCCGGGCGAAATTTTATCCAATCAGAACGTTCTTTCCCCGAAACGCAAATCCGTATTTACGTATCCGTTCTTTCGCAATGCCCTTTGCTTCCAGTACGGCCTCATAGTTCTTATCCCTAATCTGCCGCAGGGCAGATTCCACTGTATCAGAAAGATTTTTTTCGCCGTTATCGGTATCCTGCACCTTAAATTCCAGAATGATTCCATCATCCTCCTGCGTTCTTGGCTCCAGCATTACGTCATACCTTCCAAAGCCGCTTTCCCTGTTGGAGGTGACCACATAACGATCCGCCAGTTCCACGATAAGCCCCAGTACAAATCCATGGTAAAAACGCTCCGGTTCGCTTCCCGACGGCCTTTTGCCGGTATCAAAATAACTGAATGTGCTCATTGCCACTTTATTCATATAGGCATTCATTGCGTTTACGTCATTTTCCAACAATGCCTTGATAAATGCATTGTATTCCGATTTTACAGAACCGAACCATTGCCGGATCATATTCCGGAACATGATCTTTACTTCAAAATTTGTCAGTTCAAAGGTATATTCTTTTCTCCATCCTCCATACGCATCCGTAATTATCTCATAGCGGTCCACCTTCAAGTATCCGCTGGCAAGCAAAAGCGCCCAGATTGCTTCCTCATTCTGATCCAACTGGTCATATATAATCTGTTCATCTACTTCTGCAGTCAGCGCTTCACCGTCCAGAAGGTTCTCGAATTTCTGCTTGATCTCCGGATTGCTTTCCCGTAAAAGCTCCCCAACTAAGCTGTTCGAGCTGGTATTCGCCCAGTATAATCCTTCCTCCCCCTTATCCAGATAATTGATGACAGACCATGGATTATAAATCTCCGTCCGTTTCCCAAAGGTGAAGCCATCATACCATCTCTTTACTTCCTGTTTTCTGTCAGACAGGCCAAACTCGTCCAATGCAGCAAAAACCTCCTCTTCGGTGAATCCAAAAGCATCCGCATATTTATCAGAGGTTGTGGTGATAACTTCCAGGTTATTCAGGTCTGAAAAAATGGATTCTTTACTTACCCTTGTTATGCCGGTCATGATTGCCCGTTCCAGAAAAGTATTTGTCTTAAATGTTGAGTGGAACAGGCTTCGGATGAACCCTGCCATTTTATCCCAGTACCCATTTACATAGGCCTCTTGTATCGGGGCATCGTATTCGTCCAAAAGAATGATCACTTTTTTCTTATAGTAACGTTCCAGATATGACGATAACTGGTGAATTGCAAGCGTTGCTGTTACGTCATCCATCTCCTTTGATACATCCTCAAAAAATTTCCGTTCTTTTTGGTCTAAAAGCCCCGTTTTCAGCAAAAATGTATTTTTAGAATAAAGGTCTGACAGGAGTTGGCAGATCTTGTTGTGCGCCGTCTCAAAATTCTGTTCTTTTATATTGGCAAAGGAAAGAAAAATAACCGGATACGTCCCCTGCAGATCTCTGTACGGTTTTTCTTCCCATATAGCAAGACCCTCAAACAGTTCCCGGCGTCCTTCATACTCTACAGAAAAAAATTTTTCTAACATGCTCATATTTAAGGTTTTTCCAAACCTTCTCGGGCGCACGATCAAGGTTACATCATCGTCTGCCTCCCACCATTCTTTCATAAAATGAGTTTTGTCAATATAAAAATTATTTTTTGCGCGGATCTTCTCAAAATCCTGCCGCCCAATGCCGATTGTCCTGGCCATGAAGCCCTCTCCTTCCAAATCATCCGCCCTTTTGCAGAGTTCATATTCTGCAGCCTCCCGCAGGTAGGGAGGCGCTGTCCATATTATACCCTATCCCCCTCAGATTCACAATCCGTTTTCTGCTCTGGACTGGTTTTCGGCAAATATTGTGTTACTTTTCATGGGGTGAGGAAAGGTTTTTTCCAAAAGTCACGCCCAGAGCAGAATTCCCTTAAGTCCTCTGACGCGCTTGCGCTCCTAAAAAACGCAGCGGTACTAAGCGTGTGGTGATTGCAGGCAACCGCCCCGCGCTAAGGACCGGCGTTTTTTAAAGGTCAGCGGACTTAAGCGTCGCTATTGAATAACCCCCAAATACCCATGGCAATCATGTTCCCACCCCGTGAAAAGCAACGTGAAATGTAACGAATACTTTCTTTGGATAAAAAAGCAATTGATTTTCTGTTTGGATTGTTCTAAAATAATGCCCATAAGCGTATCCCTTTGCAGGAGTGGCTGCAAAGGATGATGTGTTCGGTAAATTTAACAGATTGAAGTTTAGGAACTGTACGGAAATAAGATTCATATGCCCAATATTATAGAAATTACAGACTTTAACGCGCCGGAGCTGGACATTTACGCCCGTTATACGGAGCCGCAGCTTTTACATATTGACGAGCCGAAACGGGGGATTTTTATTGCGGAAAGCCCAAAGGTGATTGCGCGTGCCCTGGATGCGGGGTATGAGCCGGTGTCGATGCTGGCGGAGAAAAAGCATGTTGCAGGAGAAGCGCGCCAGGTGATGGCACGCTGCAGCGGGATACCGGTTTTTACGGCGGATTTCCAGGTTTTGGCAAGGCTGACGGGCTATCAGCTGACCAGAGGCATGCTATGTGCGATGCGGCGTAAGGCGCTGCCGGACGCAGAGGCGGTATGTCGGGACGCTAGGCGGGTTGCGGTGCTGGAGCATGTGGTAAATCCTACGAATGTCGGGGCGGTTTTCCGCTCTGCGGCGGCGCTTGGCATGGATGCGGTGCTGCTTACGCCGCAGTGCAGCGATCCTTTGTACCGGCGTGCGATCCGTGTAAGCATGGGGACGGTTTTTCAGATCCCGTGGACGTATCTTAAGAGATCGGATGGGACAGAACCCGGACGGGAAATGGAGGCTCTGCATGAGATGGGATTTCAGACTGCGGCGATGGCATTGGAGGAAGCTGCGCTCGATATTGCGGATCCGCGTCTGGCAGAGGCGGAGAAGCTGGCGGTTGTATTAGGGGCAGAGGGGGACGGGTTGGCTGCGGAGACGGTTGCCGCCTGCGATTATACGGTTTGTATCCCGATGTCCCACGGTGTGGATTCCTTGAATGTGGCGGCCGCCAGCGCGGTGGCGTTCTGGCAGCTGGGACAGCGTACGAAATCGGGTGATACTAGAGGGAAGGCCGCGTCGTGTAATCGGCAGTAAGGAGCAATAAGGGGCTTTTTGGCATGAGGAACGGTAAAAGTTATGTTCATACCGTTTTTGATGACAGCCGGAAGCCGGAAAGGACAATATGGCGTATTTAATCAACCCGCAGCATACAATAGCGGTACTGCAGAAATTTCAATTTCGTTTTCAGAAAAAATACGGGCAGAATTTTTTGATAGACGCGCATGTCCTGGATAAAATTATTCAGGCGGCAGGGATTGGTCCGGACGATTATGTGCTGGAAATCGGCCCGGGGATTGGTACCATGACGCAGTCTCTCTGTGAGCATGCGGGCCGTGTGGCGGCTGTTGAAATTGACAAAAATCTGATTCCTGTGCTTAAGGAAACGCTGGCGGAATATCCGAATGTAACAATTATCAACGCGGATATTTTAAAGCTGGATCTGGCAGGGCTTTTGCAGCGTGAAAATGGCGGCAGGCCGGTTAAGGTGGTGGCAAATCTTCCCTATTATATTACAACGCCGATTATTATGGGACTTTTTGAAGGCCCGGCGCCGATAGACAGCATTACGGTTATGGTGCAAAAAGAGGTGGCGGTCCGGATGCAGGCGCCCCCGGGCGGCAAAGAGTACGGGGCGCTTTCTCTGGCGGTGCAGTATTATGCAAAGCCCAAAATCGTGGCAAATGTGCCGCCGAACTGCTTTCTGCCAAGGCCTGCTGTGGCAAGTGCTGTCATCCGTTTGAAGCGCTATGAAGCGCCGCCGGTTGCGGTACAGGATGAAAAGCTGATGTTTGCCGTCATCCGTGCCTCGTTTAATCAGAGGAGGAAAACGCTGGCAAACGGACTGGCCAATGCGTCGAACCTTCCTTTTACTAGGGAGCAGGTGCAAAGCGCCGTTCGAAGGCTGGGCGTTCCCGCGGATATACGGGGAGAAAAGCTTTCGCTTATGCAGTTTGCGCAGCTGAGTGATTTTTTAAAGGAGGTACTGTCATAGGAAAATAGCCGGTGTTTTATGTGAAACAGACGGAATGAATCATAATGATGTGTTTTGCTTCATATATTATTATATGAAGCAATTTTTATACCGAATTTTTTGTGCAGCTGCATTTTTTATACTAATTCCAATTCTTTTTACACTTTTTTTTCAGGGAAACGGGAAGCGTCCGTTTAAAAACGCAGAATTGCTCGAGCAGGATCAGACGACGGAGGCCCTGTTCGACGAGGATATCCTGCCCGGCATTGTTGCAAATGAAATTTCCATGGATACGGAATTGGAGGCGATGAAGGCCCAGGCGGTGATTGCGCGGACAAACTGCTTAAGGGCGATTGAGCTGGGCGAGGAGCTGCCCGAGGGGCTGACGGAGGGGGAAATGATCCGTTTGTGGGGGCAGGAAAATTTTACAGAATATTACAAGCGGTTAGAGGAAAGCATTTCTGCCACAAAGGGTGTAACGATGGTTTGTAACGGAAGCTATATCCGTGCTGATTTTCATAAAAGCAGCGCGGGGTATACCAGAGATGCCGCTGAGCTTTATGGAAATGACGAACTTCCCTATTTAAAAAGTACGGACTGTCGTATGGATCTTTCGTCAGAGGATTTTTTAAAGGTCGTATTTTATACGCCGAAGCAGCTGATTGAAAAAGGAAAGGGGCTTTTTAGTGAGGAAACAAGGACGGCTGCGGCGGAAAAGACGGCAGAGGAGCTGTTGGCGCAGATTGCGGTTACAAAACGGGACGCGGCAGGCTATGTCACGGAGGTAACGGTGGAGGGGACGGCACATTCCGGCGAGGAGCTGCGCCTGCTGTATGACTGGAATTCCTCTGCTTTTTCCTTAAAGGTGGTAGAGGGGGAAATCCGGGTGGTGACAAAGGGACTGGGCCATGGGCTCGGCGTCAGCCTCTACGGTGCGAACCAGCTCGCGGCAGGCGGATACGCGTATAAGGATATTTTGACATATTTTTATGACGGAATTGAATTTGTTACACAATATGATTGAATAAAACTTCGAAATACGCACAGACTATAGTCAGCAAACAGCAAATATGACTATGGATGGTGATG
>CANDKL010000227.1 GCA_947385255.1 uncultured Roseburia sp.
TGTTAATCTCCCGATCTAATTTGCCTTTAAATTCTTTCGGGCGATTTGAATGGAATCCACGGTTACCTCGATCACCTTGAGTATGACCGGAATTCGGGCGATTATTCTGGTAATTTTTCTGATTATTCCTGTCAAAGCTCCTGCCTCCTCGTTCTCCCTGCAGACGGTTGTCGTTCCGATCGTTCCTGCCGTTCCGATCCTGTTGCGGGCGGCCTTCATTCCGGTTCCCCTGGTAGCGGTTATCCCCGCGCCCGTTCTGCGGCCGGCTGCCATACGGACGATCACTCTGGCTGCGGCCGTTTCGATCCTGCTGCGGACGGCCTTCGCCGCGGGCTCCTGCCCTGTCCCTGTCGCCTTGTGTACGGCCTTCGCCGCGGGCTCCTGCCCTGTCCCTGTCGCCTTGTGTGCGGCCTTCGCCGCGGGCTCCTGCCCTGTCCCTGTCGCCTTGTGTGCGGCTTTCGCTGCGGATCCCTGTCCTGTCTTTGTCACCCTGTGCGCGGCTTCCCTGCCCGTCGCTCTGCGGGCGGCCTGCTCCTGCCGGGCTGTTCTGCGAACGTTCGTCTGATATGGCTTCTCCCGTTGTCTTTTCGGCAGGCGCCGCCTCTGCCTTCGCCCGAACCTCCTGCGGACGCTCTTTCTCTACCTGAGTCACCGGCACGCGCTCCTCTGCCGGCTTTGCCGCCGCCACGCGCTTCTCCGGCTTCGGCGAAACGGATACGGCCTCTGCAGCCTGCACATTCTGCACATTTGCTGCCTTTCCCTCCTCTGCCGGCTTTACGGCCGGCTTTGGCTCTGCCTTTGCTGCCGGAGCTGCCTTCGCCTGCGGATTTGCATTCTGCCTGGCTTCTGCCGCAGCCCCGGCCCTGGCCGTCTGTCTCGCCGCGGCCCGTTCCTGACGCATACGTTCCCTGTCCTTCGGGCGCTTCCTGGGCTGCCTTTTTAAGCCCTGCTGGCTGTTCTGCGGATTAAACACCGCCGTAATGCTTGGTTTCTTTTTCGGCCGCTCTACCGGTGCGGCTGCCTGGTTCTCCTCTTTTGGTTTGGTTTCTGCTTCTGGCTTCGTAATCGTCTTCGTCTCCTTTTTTCCAAATTTACCCTGAATGAGCTCAATCGAAGAATCCTCCAAATTGCTCATATGGCTTTTCACTTCTATTTTCTTCTCAGATAAAAAATTTATGATCTCCCTGGAGCTGATATTCAACTCTTTTGCAAGTTCATGCACTTTAACCTTTGCCATATACTTCTCCTCCATTATTCAATTGATGTCTGCAAAAGCCTGCTTCGCACCGCTTTTGCAAGTCCTTCGTCTGTCAGCGCCAGGCAAATCCTGTATTCCTTGCCGATTGCATTCCCAAGACGTTCCCCGTCGCTGTAGCAAACGATTTGTGTTTTATAAAATCCGCACATATTGCCAAATTTTTTTTTGGTATTCTCCGAGGCATCCTCTGCCAGAATGACAAGATACGCCTCGCCTGTTTTTATGGCGCGCTCCGTCTGAAAGCCGCCGCTTGCAACCTTGCCTGCTTTGGCGGCGATTCCAAGCAGAGACAGCGCCTTATCTGATTTCAAGCTTCTCAATCTCCTTTTCAAATTCCTCATAAATTTCCTTTGGAACCGCGGTCTTTAACGAATGCTCCAGGCCTCTGCCCTTTACCGCCCGTTCCAGACATTCCCGGTTCGGACAAAGATATGCGCCTCTCCCGTTCTTCTTACCGGTTATATCTACACAAAGCTCATCCTCTGCGGTCCGAATCACACGGACAAGCTCCCGCTTCGGCTTCATCTGGCGGCAGCCGACGCACTGGCGCATGGGAATTTTCTTATTCATCATATCCGCCATCCTCTGCTTCCCAAACGGCTTCCTCCTCCGGCTCTCCGCCATAGCCGTCAGCCTCATATTCTGCTCCGTCCCCGTCGTATGCCTCCTCCGGATAATCGTCCTCATAGTACTCGTCGTCCAGATATTCATCCTCGTAATCCTCGTCCTCATAGTCATTTTCATAATCCATGAAGTCACCGGCCTCTCTTGCCTGCGTCTCACTCTTAATGTCGATTTTAAAGCCGGTCAGACGCACTGCAAGCCTTGCGTTCTGCCCTTCCTTGCCAATGGCTAAGGACAACTGGTAATCGGGCACGACGACCTTGGCGTTTTTCTCTTCCGCATCTGCAATCACGGAAATTACCTTTGCAGGACTCAATGCATTTTCAATTAACATTGCCGGGTTATCGTTCCAGTTAATGATATCTATCTTCTCGCCCCGAAGCTCGTTTACAATCGCATTGACCCTTGCGCCGTTCATGCCGACACAGGCGCCGACCGGATCGACATCCGGATCGTTCGACCAGACTGCAATTTTCGTCCGGCTTCCGGCCTCTCTGGCAATGCTCTTAATTTCTACAATACCGTCCTTCACCTCTGTCACTTCTGACTCAAACAGCCGCTTTACTAACTCCGGATGCGTCCTGGACACTAAAATTTTCGGCCCTCTGTTTGTGGACTTTACCTCCAGGACATACAGCTTAATACGCTCCGTAGGCTGAAATACCTCGCCCTTCACCTGCTCGTTTTCCGAAAGCACCGCATCCACCTTGCCGAGATTGATACTGACATTTTTTCCTGCATAGCGCTGAACAATACCTGTCACGACATCCTTTTCCTTACTGTAATATTCATCGTAGAGAACCTTCCGCTCCTCCTCGCGGATTTTCTGCAAAATCACGTTCTTGGCATTCTGTGTCGCAATCCTGCCGAATTCCTTGGATTTGACCTCTATGTTCACAATATCGTCCACTTCATATTTGGAATCTATCAGCTTGGCATTGATGACGCTGATCTGCGTAACCGGATCCTCTACCTCCTCCGTCACCACCTTTTCCTGATACACATGGTATTCACAGGTTATGGGGTCAATCTGCACTTTGATATTTTCTGATTTTCCAAAATGATTCTTACACGCAGTGATCAGTGAGTTTTCAATGGCATCCAACAACGTCTCCTTCGGAATGTTCTTTTCCTGCTCTAAGATGGTTAATGCCTCTAACAACTCATTATTACTACCCATTTTTTTAACCCTCCTGATTCTTTTTCATTCTCAATTGTTTAAAAATCAAATGCCTGGCGGATCAGCGCAATGTCTGCCTTCGGAAACACGAACTCCTCGCCTTCCTCCCGGATGATGGTAACGCTGTCCTCATCGTAGGCCTTTAAAATTCCATAAAATTCTTTTTCATGGTTTCTCGGACGGTAAGTGCGGATTTCAATCTTCCTGCCCATATTGCGGATATAATCCTTTTCTTTCTTTAAAGGACGAAGCAGCCCCGGAGAGCTCACCTCAAAAATATAGGAGCCTTCTACATAATCCTCCCGGTCTAAGATCTCATTCATTTCCCTGGCTACCAGCTCGCAGTCGTCTACCGTGATGCCGCCTTCCTTGTCAATGTAAGCCCTTAAGTACCATGTGCCGCCTTCCTTTACATATTCCACATCGACCAGTTCAAATTGATAGTTCTCAAGGATTGGAAGGATAAAGCATTCCGTCCGCTCCTCGTATTCCTGTTTCTTTCCCACATTCTCACCTTCCTTCTGCTTTTCACGGGTGTACCGCGCTTTTACATAATTTAAGAGTGGGCTTTCACCCACTCTTTTAAATAAATCATTCTTTATTTAATATGGTCAGTATAGCACCCTTTTCCAGATATTGCAAGGCTTTTGTGAAGGGATTCGAAAAAATACGTAACAGTTGGTTACTTTTCATGCGGTGGGGAAATTTTTGCGCTATTTGAGTTTTCAGACAGTCTCCCCCGGTTTCACCATTGACGATATTGATGATTCCCTGGTTCAGAAATTCAAAACTCTGGCCGCAAAAAAGGGAAGAATTGACGAGAGCGTTCTGTCTGAATCAAAGCAGGATGAAATCCATGGTTCCATTTTGGAGCAGATTGATAAAATCATCGAAGTCCTTCATCTCAAATTTATAATACTGCGTTATCTGCCATGGTAAAATCACCCACATTTGCCTGTGTAAGAAATATCAGCAAAAATGAAGTAATAATGGCCGCTTTCGAGGATTTCACGGCCATCATCTGGGATACCAGTATTTTCTGGCGTTTCACCGGATAAGTAAACATCAGAGTCGCAGTACACATAGGAGGCGTTGTATCCCTGCCCCGAATGCTCCTGCCCCAGCAGATAGTATTCGCCCACGCGGGCAAGCTCCAGAAGGTCTTTCAGCACTGCCACATGGTCCTCCTCCACGCCGGTGAAGACCGCCTCATAGGTGTCGGCCACCTGATTACGCTGGAAGTAAAGTCATTCTGCCGCCTTAATCCGCTCCACAAGGGAGAGTTTTCTGGTATAGCGGACTGCGCAGACCGAAAATACCGCCTGCACCAGGAGCAGCGCAGCTGCAAACACCAGTACCTGAACCACCGGGAAATGATAGGTGAGCTTCCCGAACATGCCGACCTGATCAAACATATGGCACACAACCAGGCTGCATACTGTCCCGGCCGTCAAGGTAACAAACAGCGTGATCCCAATATAATACAGACATTCATAGGACAGCATTTTGGACATCTGCCGTCCGCTCATTCCAACAGACTGGAATACACCGAACTCCTGCTGGCGGGCTAAAAGGTTCGTGATCAGCGTATTGGCAAGGTTGATCAGCGAAAATACAAAGATAAAGATCAAGAGGCTGTAATCCCTTTTCAGCTCCCCCTGCATCCCGCTCTTAAGAACCGCGATGGAATCCTCAAGACCCAAAACCGCCACCCGTTCATCGGATACGGCGCTAAACACCGCCCTGCGCAGATCCTTGCTATCCTCCCTGGTATGAATGTTCACATAGCTGGCAAAGTCCAAAATTTCCGGATAAAGGACAGATAGTTCTTCCTCCGGCAGGATAAAAAAATGTGCGGAGTTGCCGATGGGGATATCTTTAACAATGCCCATCACCGTATAAGTCTTCATCTGCCCATTGTAACAGGACAGGGTAACGGTATCCCCGACCTGATAAGTGGCCTTGTAAATTTCTTTCAGGGAACTGCCTGACGGACAGACCAGGATCCCGTTTTGCTCCACCAATTGCCGGTAATCCGCTTTTCCCTCCAGAACCACTCCGCCTGTATACATTTTCTCCATATTCTCCTGAGTGATCCCTCTGACAAGGAACGCCTCATGCTCCCGGTTACCCGGAATCTCGCTGATGGCAGGGATTTCCACACAGGCTGTGCTGTAAGCCGTGACGTAATCCACGCCGGGAATCGCTGCAAGCTCTTCCTGCAAAGCCTCTCCCAGGGGATTCTCTTTTTGCATCTCATAAAATTCCCGGCCCGCATAGTCCTCATATTGCAAAAGGTACTGGCTCCTGTCCCCAAACTGGGACTGGGCCATTTCTTCTATATCCACCG
>CANDKL010000228.1 GCA_947385255.1 uncultured Roseburia sp.
CCGGGCTGATTTTCGGCAAACACTGTCTCCCTCCTGCAAAGAACTGTATTTCACATGCTTTTAGGTATATCTTCTGTTACAGACATTGGATCCTAAAAAGCTGCTGCAAAGAGCATACTGCTTTACTGCGCAGCGGTTTCTGTATTTATATAGTCCGAAATCTGTAACGGCAGATGTACCGGAACGGTTGTAAAATTCAGGCATTTGCAGGAGGTGGTGTTTGCCGGTAACCAGCTTCAGTACGCTTCCTTCGGATCCGCAGGCCTTTAAAAAACGCCGGTTCTTAGCGCGTGGCGATTGCCTGCAATCGTCACACGCTTAGCACCGCTGCGTTTTTTACGAGCGGGAGCGTGCCGGAGGATCCGAAGGAAGCGTACTGAAGCGTCACTGTCGAATCATCCCCCAAATACCACGACAAGCATTTCCCTTCCCGTGAAAAGTAACTTGAACCTTTTCTGATTATTGCTATAATAAAAGTATTGCTGCACAAATCGCTCTGCTCCGTCCATCCGGATCCTGCAGTGTGCCAGTCATTATTTTATAAAATGAAAAGAACAGAAAGGAAACAAAACATATGAAACGTTCAGAAGATTTAAGGGATCTCCTAAACCGAATTGACCGCAGGAGCTATCCCGCCTACAAGGACACCGCCGGAACATACCAGTTCCGCGAATACATTCTCTCGATTGATCATGTACAGGGCGATCCATTTGCCGCGCCCTCTAAGGTCAGCGTCATCGTAAGCGCAAAGCAGGCTGGTTTTCCCGCTGAATCTTATGCTAACGCGTGGCGTAAATCGGCCCTGCAGGATATGCTGATTCGGCGCTTTTATAAAAAAGCAAACGATTTCTCTTTTCAGGCAAAGGGCTCTGGCAAAAGCGGCCTTATCTCCGTCAGCCGTCCTGCACAGAAAATTTTAGAACGCAGCGCCTGCCAGATCAACGGTAAAACCGGAGAAATCGTCTTTCGCTTGGAAATCGGCTTTCCGGCCAACGGCCGTACCGTGAACGCCAGAGAGCTTGAGAAGATTCTGTTCCGTTTTCTGCCGGATTGTATTGCCGATTCCTTATATTACAGGGCTTACGATCCGAAAAAGGTGGCGGCGGTATCCGCACTGGCGGACGACCAGCAGTTCATCCGTGAGGAGTTAGTAAGGCAGGGGCTGGTTGCTTTTGTGGCAAACGGGGCGGTGCTGCCGCGGGAAAGCGGCGTATCGGACAGGCCGATGCACGGCGCCGTAAAATTCCGATCTCCGGAGTCCATGGAGGTTTCGATGCAGCTTCCGTGCGCGGGCGAGATCCGGGGCATGGGGATTAAACGCGGGATCACGCTGGTGGTCGGCGGGGGCTACCATGGCAAATCCACGCTGTTAAAGGCACTGGAGGCAGGCGTGTATAACCACATTGCGGGAGACGGCAGAGAATATGTCATTACCGACGATACGGCGGTAAAAATCCGTGCCGAGGACGGCAGAAGCGTCAAAAAAACCGATATTTCCATGTTTATAGGGACGCTGCCAAACGGAAAGGATACGAAGGCATTTTCTACGGAGGACGCCAGCGGCAGCACGTCGCAGGCGGCAAATATGATAGAGGCCATGGAAGCGGATGCAAAGGTATTTCTGATTGACGAGGATACGTCTGCGACAAATTTTATGATCCGCGACGAGCTGATGCAGCGGGTCGTACACCGGGAGTCCGAGCCGATTACGCCGTTTATCGACCGGGTGGAGGAATTGTATGAGACCTTCGGCATCTCGACGGTGCTGGTGGCGGGAAGCTGCGGATCGTATTTTCACAAGGCGCATACCGTGCTGCAGATGAATCAGTATGTCCCGGTGGATGTGACGGCGCTTGCCAGACAGGAGGCGTCGCATTTTCCGCTGGAGCTTGGGCGGCCTGTGCCTGCGGAGGCGCCGGAGTTTTTGCGCGTGCTGTTTGCAAGGGGAGCCGGCGGCAGGGATCGGATGAAAATCAAGGCGATGGGAAAGGATGCGGTATCCATTGACCGTTCGACCGTCGATTTGCGCTATGTCGAGCAGCTTGCGGATACGGAACAGACCGTGATGCTGGGATATCTGTTAAAATATGTGCTGCAGAATCTGTCTGACGGCAGAAAGACTCTGCGCGAGATTGTAAAGCTTCTATTTGAAATCACAGAGAAAAACGGAATGGAAAAAATATACGGCGGAAGCTATCTGCCAACCGGGCTTGCGATGCCCAGAAAGCAGGAGGTATTTGCCTGCCTGAACCGGTATCGGAGGTAGAAGACGAAAAAAGGTGCAGAAACCCAGTTCAATGGGATCTGCACCTTTTAAAAATGCGTTTAGAGAGCTCTTAGCTTACTGGTGTGAAAATTGATGAAAACATCCTGTATTTCCTGTTTGGCTTTGATGTCGCTGGAAAGCCGGATGCATTCGTTTAATTTCCGGGAAAGATCCAAATGGCCCTCTGCAATGATTTGGATGTTGCGGTTTGTCTCATTTTCAAGCGTCAGATTGATTTTGCCTATTTCGGCTTTCTGTGCTTCCATATCAGATTCCAGATGCTCCATTCTGGATTCCATGCCCTCCATTCTGGATTCCATGCCCTCCATTCTGGATTCCATACCCTCCATTTTGGATTCCATACCCTCCATTCTGGATTCAAAAGAAGTCATTTTCTGCAGTAATAAATCCAATTTTTCACTGTCGGTCATACAGTCACGCCCTTTCAAAAATATTTTCAGAACTATGTGGATTTTTATTATAGCATGATTGAGATACGAAGTCTATTTGATTTTTGAAATAATAATGATTGACTATTAAAATCGAAACAAGAAAGTAAATTCCCCTCTATACAACACGTAGCTTTTATGATAATATAGATCCGGTAATTAAAACTATATGAAACAGCATTGTATATCATAAAATATAGAATCTGATTTCGGAGGTAGCAGATGTATAAAATTATCATTGACAGTTGCGGAGAATTGACAGAAGAGTTAAAATCAGATGGGCACTTTCAGAACGTTGCCCTGGAAATGGAAGTAAACGGCTGCCGCATCGTGGACGACGAAACATTCGATCAGCTGGATTTTCTGGCAAAGGTCAAGGCAAGCCCGACCGGGCCGAAGTCCTCCTGTCCTTCTCCGGAAGCTTATATGCAGGCATTTGCAGGAGAAGCCGGCCATGTGTACGTGGTCACTCTGTCTAAGGAATTAAGCGGCTCCTATAACAGCGCGGAGCTTGCCAAAAAGCTGTTTTTGGAGGAATACGGAAATGAAAAGCAGATTTACATCTTTAATTCCTGCTCCGCCTCCATCGGCGAGACGCTGATCGGCATCAAAATCCAGGAATGCGAGGAAGCCGGAATGTCGTTTGAGGAAACGGTGAAAAAGACAGAGGCGTATATCAGCGGGCAGCGTACCTTTTTTGTCCTGGAAACCTTAGAGACACTGCGCAAAAACGGCAGGCTCAGCAATCTAAAGGCGTTTGTGGCAAACGCATTAAATATTAAGCCGGTCATGGGCTCTACGCCGGAAGGCCAGATCTGTCAGCTGGGCCAGGCGCGCGGGATGCAGAAGGCGTTAAAGAAAATGGTTGAGGAGGTGCTTTCTGCCGTATCGGACAGCGAAAGCCGCATTCTTGCCATTTCCCACTGCAACTGTCCGGAGCGTGCCAGACTGGTAAAGGAAGAAATTGAAAAGCTGGCGAGGTTTAAACAGATTATTGTTGCGGATACGGCCGGTATCAGCAGCATGTATGCCAATGACGGCGGCATTATCATGGCGGTATAGCGCTTAACGTTTGCGGCTCGGGAAATGCATATCGGCAGGACGGGCATTTACAGCGCCTGGATAGGAAGTAATAGATGGAATATCAGGAGATCATTCATACAATAGAAGGGAAAAGAAGGTTCGGCAGTCTGCCGGGCATTGAAATCAGCAGAAGGCTGCTGGCTGCAGCAGGCAATCCCCAAAAGGATCTTGCGTTTGTGCATATTGCAGGAACAAACGGGAAGGGCTCTGCCGCAGCCTTTCTGCACGCAGTTTTAAAGGAGGCGGGCATAAAAACGGGGCTGTTTACGTCCCCGCATCTGGTGGATTTTAGGGAGCGCATCCGTATCAATGGAGAACCGATCCCCCAACAGGAGGCGGCAAGGCTAGGGCAGCTGCTTTTAGATATCGACGTGGGAGTGCAGCCTACCATGTTTGATTACTGCTTTGTGATGGCGCTTTTGTATTTTAAGGAGCAGGGCTGTGAGCTCGTGATACTGGAAACCGGGCTTGGAGGAAGGCTGGATGCAACCAATGCGATTGATCCACCGCTTGTCAGTATGATTACAAGGATTGGGTATGATCATACCTCTGTTTTGGGACAGACGTTATCGGAAATCGCCTCGGAAAAGGCCGGCATTTTAAAAAAGGGGACAAGGGCTGTCTTAGGCAGCCAAAAGCCCGAAGCAGAAGCGGTGCTAAAGAAATATTGCAATAGCCTTGCGATTCCGTTTCGAGAGGTGGAAGCAGCGCAGATCATACCGTTGGCAGATGGATTTTCCTATCCGGGGGAACAACCGTACCGGATGAGAATGATTGGGAATTTTCAGTATGAGAATGCTATGACAGCGATACTGGCCGCGAGGGAACTGGGCAGCCTGGGATATCCGGTTACAGAGCAGGCGCTGCATCGGGGAATTGCAGCGGCGGTCTGGGAAGGCAGGATGGAAGTAGTAAGTCAAAGGCCGTTTTTATTGATTGACGGAGCGCATAACACAGATGGTGTGGCGGCGCTGATGCATAGCCTAAAGGAGCTATATCCGGACGAGAAGTTTCACTTTATCATCGGTGTTCTGGCGGACAAGAATTATCAGAGCATGGTGGATTTGGCTCTGCCGTTTGCGGCATGCGTGACCGCCGTGACGCCGGAGAGCGAACGCGCGCTTGCCGGAGAGCAGTTGTCGGCGTATATACGGGAGAAAGGAATCTGCGCGGATCACTGTGGAAGCGTCAAAAAAGCAATAGAGCTGGTTATGGAAGGTGGGAAAGGGAAGGCTATCGAACGAAAAACAGTGGCGTTTGGCTCGCTGTATTTTATTGGAGAGATGAAAAAAGAGCTTGAAAAAGGAAAGCTGGCATTCCAAAACAATCGCTGTCAGAACCAATAAAAATATCCCATGAAAGATCCTGTGTTGAAAATAAGGATTTTCAAGGGATATTTATATTTACAAGGAAAAAGTTTTAGGTATCTCTGACATACCGCTCACCAAAACTTACTCAGGCAGATTCGGCTTATACAGCTGCAGCGTAACGCTCC
>CANDKL010000229.1 GCA_947385255.1 uncultured Roseburia sp.
TATAATTTGACCGACGGTGTACTCTTAAAGGACAATCATATTGGCGCAGCCGGCGGGGTCAAAGAGGCGATTCAAATGGCAAGGGAGTACGCTCCGTTTGTGCGCAAAATCGAAGTAGAGGTGGAGACGTTTGAAATGGTAAAGGACGCCGTGGAGGCCGGGGCGGATATTATTATGCTGGACAATATGACGCCGGACGTTATGGCGCAGGCCATCCGACTGATTGACGGCCGTGCAGAAATTGAGATTTCCGGAAATGTTACAAGGGAAAATATTGAACGGCTAAAGGGGCTTGGCGTAAATTATATATCCAGCGGCGCACTTACACATTCTGCGCCGATTATGGATATATCTTTAAAGAATCTGCATGTGATTTCTTAAAGGCTGCAGAATAAGACGAAGAATTGGATTTCTTGTATGTAGAAGCAGAAGGAAGGTTGAATATGAGCGGTGAAAAACGAAGGGAGAAAATGCTTGCCATACTGCGCAACGCAAAACAGCCGGTATCAGGCACGCTGCTTGCAAAACAGCTTGGCGTCAGCCGTCAGGTAGTCGTTCAGGATATTGCGCTGCTTCGTGCGGGAAAACAGGAAATCATCAGCACCTGCCGGGGATACCTGATCGGAAATACGCCGCCCTATCAGAGGATTTTCAAGGTACACCATTCCGACGAGGAAATCGAAAAGGAATTAAATCTGTTTGTAGATTTTGGCGGCAGAGTAGAGGATGTCTTTATTTATCACAGAATATACGATGTCATCCGTGTGGAAATGGGATTAAAATCACGCCGTGATGTCAAAAGATACTTAGAGGAGCTGAAAAACGGCGTATCAAGATCCTTAAAAAATATTACCGACGGTTATCATTACCATACCATTACCGCAGAAACGGAAGAAATACTTGACCAGATCCAGGAAGAGCTTCAAAAGCATGGATTTCTGGCCGAGCTGAGGGATTATGAGCCGGTGGATTTTTGGAAAAAGCTGCCGCAGGAGGAATAGAAGGGGATTCCTCCCGCGGCAGCTATTTGGGCTATTCGGAGGCCTGGCCCGGGCTGCACAGCATCAGGTTGCCGTTGGAATTGTAGCAGACCTGCATCGTTTCGTCAAAAATTCCCGGCGTTTTTCCCTGGTAGATCAGCTCCTTTTCCGTATTATAGCGGAAAAAATGCGTGCAGCTGGAGTCCGGATTTGTTTCGGCCCGATTCGTAACGGCAATTTCAATATATGGATCCTTGGGGTCTACATCAATTAGATAATACGCGCCTGCCATAGGACCGGACAGATACAGCTTTTCAAATTCTCCCGAAAAATCGGTACCGTTAATGGTAAGAACAGGCCGCGGATCGGAAAAATTCTCGCCCATGGCAACGGAATAGCAGATTTCATCGGTGGTACCGTTGCTGTTCAGATCGTGCTGCAGGGAAACGCCCGGAAAAACCTTCTGGATATAATTTCCTTCATAGGCATATTCCGCTTTCAATCCAAGCAGCCGTTCATAAGGGATATTAAATTCGAAGGTTCCCGTCGCGTACGATCCCAGTACATAAGGATTGCTGATAAAGGAGAGTCCGCTGCGGTCGAGATACCAGCAGGGAGAGTCGGTTAAAAAGGTTTCCTCCATGCTGGCAGTGATATTTTTATCTATATACATTTCATAAGCCGGAAGAGACGCCTGCGTATCCAGCTCATTCAGAAGCAGCTCAAAAAAAGAGGCGTTGTCATTGCACAGTCCGCCCAGATAAAGGCGTGTTCCGGTTGCAGCATCAAAGGTCATGCCATAGCTCCAGTCATTGCCGTGCGCCCCGCCCGTATAATCCGTTTGTGTAAATACGAAAGAGAGGATTTTATCGTCACAGCGTTTCACCTGGTAGGAAAAGTCTGCCGTGTACGGCTCCGGTGCAGAGCCGGTATTTTCCAAAATCACCATACGGTTTTCTTCCGCATATCCGACGTTTCCCTTTTCAAAGGTCCAGAAGGTATGAAGCTCCTGCGAAACGGCGTCGTTGATTTTCTGCGACGCTTCCGGTTTGTCCGCGATAGAAACATTAGGGCAACTGGAAGAAACGGTCAGTACACAGGCCGAAGGGTCCTCTTTTGCATAAAAGGAGGAGGAATCTGTCTGCTCTGTAATGGTGATGCCGGTGGAGGTCAAAAACGCTGCCGGAGTTTCCTGCGTGTCCGGCTGCTGTTCATCCATGGAGACGGATTCCGTTGCCGTTTCGGTCGAAAGAGAGGCAGATTCACCGCTATTCACCGGAAGGGAAGGGTTTTTTGCGGCGCAGCCGGTAAAGCACAGGATTAGGATAAGCAGATGTGGGACATAGTGTTTTCGCATAAGAAGGCTCCTTTCCTGAATTGGTATTATATGTATGATAACGCGGAAGAATTGAGATTGCAATTAAATAAATATTAAAATATTGAGGTTTTTATTGAAAATCCATGTGTGGCATTATATGAGAAATCCAGTAAAATCAATGGTTTGTGGGAAAATGAAAGATTGTGCAAAAGCATGATACATTTTTACTAGTGACATATTAGTGACAAAAAAGAACCTCCGAAAGGTGTCATTCCGGAGGTTCTATCTGTATTAGTTCCACAGCTTCCCGAAGCTCTTCTATGTCTTTGTGGGTGTAAGTTTTTTTGGTCAGGGATTTGGATGCATGGCCGACTAAGCGGTCAATGCATACGTCATTTGCGCCAGCGGAGTCCAGAAGGGACGTAAAGGTGTGCCTGCAGTCGTGGGGCGTGTGCCTGGTGGTGATGCCGCATCCGGATATGACGGCGTGAAACAGCTTGTAATAGGCTGGTTTTGTCAGAGGCTTATTGTTATCTGGATTGGTTAAGAAAAGCTGGCTGTCAGGCTTGTAGTGACGTTTTACAAGGGACTGGATGCCGGAGTGTATGGGGACGACACGGTTTTTCCCGGCCGCAGTTTTTATGCCGCCCGTCATTGTCCATTCTGTCAGGCTGATGTTAGCCGTATGCATGGTCAGCAGTTCCGTAATCCTCCATCCGGTGTATGTGAGGATAAGGACGGTATCTGTATAGGGGACGGAATCTACGTTCTTCCAGAGCAGGCACAGTTCTTCTTTGGTGAATGGGACGCCCGCTTCATCATCCTCTGCTTTGGTGATTTTTATGTATTGGGAGTAATCCTTGTCAATGATATCGTATTCTGCAGCATATTTGAATACTTGGTGCAGCAGGTTAGTAATGTGTTCCATGTATGCGTGAGACAGGCTGTGGTCGTCAAGGATTGCTTGCATATCGCCGGCGCGTATTTCGCTTATCTTCCTGTCGTGCAGGGGGGCGCATTTCTGGAAGGCCCCTCGTGTGCAGGTTATGGAGCTTTTGGAGTATGTTCTGGCCGGGTTTTCATATTTCCTTTTAAACCATGCATGGTAAACCTCTTCGAATGTCATATCGCGTTTTTTCACGTCAAATGGGTTTTTATTGAAGTCTGCGAGGGCGATATCTGCGTCTATGCGGCTCCCAAAGCGTCCCAGCACGTCGTAGGCCGGGTAGCCCCATTCGTTGATGCGTGTGTTTACCCGGACTTCAAACGGGCGGCGGCGTTTGCCTGACAGCTTTACGATGGTGCCAGAACCGTTCGGGCGGCGCATGGCTTTTCCTCTTGGCATAAAAAACCAGTCCTTTCCTAAAAATGGGTGCATTTTATAAAGGACTGTGATATACTGGGTTTGAGAATGATTGCATATCATAATCCTTTATGGTTGCTGTCTGAAATGCTCTGGTATTGGCGTATCAGGGCATTTTCAATTTATGGTTGATAAATCTGTTTGTATGGTATATAATATATTTAACAAGACAACTGGGGTAGATAGATGAAGCCTATCCGCTCCGGGAAAATATCAAGTAATCAAAAATAGTCACTCTATCTTCGCGGGGCAGGGTGACTATTTTCTATGTGTGTAATTTAGAATGGCTATGATTACGCTGACAGTAGTCAAAATAATCATTAATTCCTCATATGTACTCATAGATACCACCCCTTTCGTAAGACCTCCGAAAGCGGATGGAATCACCCTCCCAGTTGCCCGGGCAAACATATTATATTGTCAGGGTGCAGTAATTTTCCGATTTGAAATCGGAGTAAAAGGTTACATTTAAAATGGAACCTAATGTGGGCATAAAACAGAGTCATTCGTTTAGGAGCATATCTGATCCGGGATGGATCTGATTAGACCCCACCCGGTAATTTCAGGGTCGGTATCCCTTGATTTGGAGTATTCCCTGTGATGCTCTAACCGTCCATATACGGGTAATATGGATATTGATGGTATTTTCCTATCAATGACTGCATAAAACGGCTGTATGGGGCGAATAGAACCAACGACAGTCATTTTTCCGTGGTTAGAGCCATTTGGCTCTTACTGGGTATCTCTATTTTGGAGATGCCCCGGTTCAGGGCACCCTGCCCATAATTACCAGCACCCCTGCGTCAAATTAGACGCGCCAGTTTTGGATTGTCCGTTTTTCGGACAGACCAAGGGGCTAAAAGCGGACGGGTTAGTCTTGGGGTAGCGTTGTTTTGGCGCCCCCTGCTTTGCCAGTTCGGAAACGTGGATTCCGAAATTCCGGGGCTATTCATCGACACTTGTGTCGAAGCCAAAAGTGGCTTGGTTAGTCTTGGGGTGGTTCGGTTGGTTTGGTGTATCGTGGAATTTCAGTTAGTTCCGATACACGTTTTCTGGCTTCTAATTGCCCTATTTCACTTAGTTTTCTATAATCATTCAATAAAAGTTCTTCTCCCTGTTTTTGACGTTGCTTAAGGATTCTATCTAGTTCTTCCTCTGAACTGGCAAAGGAATGAGAATCTTCATATGAGTCGCCTTTTTGCCGTAACTGTCCGGGAATACCGATAATAATTTGTTGTTCTTCTTCGGTTAATTCTTCATGGTGTATAGCTTTTTGCATAGCTGTTTCATATAGTTTTTGCAAGTTTGGGTCAATATAAATGCTATTATCAGAATCTGTAAATTGCGGTACTTCTTCTAATTCTGATATTTTTTCATGTGCTATTTTTTTTCCAGTAGTATTTAATTTGCCGTATATTTCAATAATACCCTCTAAGTTATCATCATTTCCTATTGTAGTTAAAATGTAATCTCCAATGGCTTGTTCTTCTTTGCTTGCTTTGGGGTCGTAGTATTTTGCAGCTAATTCATCATAGTCATCTAATAAATCATAAACAGTAATATCTGTATTATCACATATCTTTTTTAGCATTTCTGGACTAATTTTATTATTATCTCTTC
>CANDKL010000230.1 GCA_947385255.1 uncultured Roseburia sp.
CATACGATCCCAGGAATTGCCGGACACGGATGTCCGGCAAAGCCCTTTCGCGCCATGGATGGCGCGTCAAAGGGCGGTTCCGTCCGCCTTATACAAATAAAATGTGACTGTTTAGAAAGGCTTCATCCGTTTACACAGGCAAAGGGCAGTTCCCTCTGCCAAATCCCCTCCCTGGCGGATACATCTCATCCCCCGCCCCTGCATCTCCTCAAAAAAACTGCCGCAGAAAAACACCTCTTTCTGCGGCAGCCCTTATCACTGCAATTTTACTTCACTTTCTTTCCAGCCGCCTTTACCGGAATACTATAAGCGCCTCCTTTCACAACCACTATTTTATAGTAATACCGTTTCCCTTTCTTCACCTTCGTATCCCGATACGACGTCTTCTTCGCCCCCAGCGTTTTCACCTGCTTATAGCTTCCGTTCTTCTTTTCTGCGCGGTATACAAGGTATTTCTTTGCCCCGCTCACCTTGCCAAAGGAAACCGTAAGCGATCCCTTCGCCGCCTTCACCTTTAAATTCTTTACATTGGCCGGCAGCGTTACGGACCTTGAAGCGCCCTGCGCACTGCTTCTTCCGGAATCGGCCGCTACGGCGACTACCGTATAGCTGTTTTCCTTCCCGCTCACAGCAGCCGTATCCGTGTAACCTGTTCCCGTTACATTTCCGGCCTTTACCTGTTTGCCGGAAACGGTACGGTATACGTCATAGCTAACGGCTCCCTCTACGGCCTCCCAGGCTACGGATACGCCGTTCTTTGTGCTCTTTGCAGAGGTTACAGCAGGCGCTTTTAATATCTGAAGCACCCCAGTCTGCCCGCCCGGATCCGGCGTTTCTGTTTTCTTTTGGACAAATACCGGGGATACCGTCACGTTTGCTCCCGGCATCGTAAACAGGCAGAAGGTATCATCCAGGCGCGTAACCGAAATGGTTCTGCCGTCCGCAGTACGTACGGTGAGCTCCTGCAGCACATAGCCCTCGTTCGGTGTAAGCGTTACAAAGATATTGACGCCTCCTTTGGCCTTCCGCTGCGACAGCTCTGCTTTTCCAAAGGCAGACGGTACTGCCTCTGCCGTATATTCTCCGCGGCAAAAGCTGACGTCTATGGATACCGGCGCCGCAGGCATGGTAAACGTGTATCTGCCGCCTGCTTCTGCCGCTTTGACCTCGCTGCCGGTTTCCTGATTGGTGATTTTTAAGGCTTTTACCTGATAGCCTTCCCGGGGCACAATGCCAAATTCCACGGCGTCCCCAAAGCCCGCGCGCTCCGGCAGGCTGTCAAAGGCGCCGTCCGCCAGCTCTGCGGCCTCAATGGCATATGCAATTCTTGCAAACTCCGCGCTTATGGTTACGTCATTCTCAGGCATCGTAAATTTCCAGATGCCGTTCCCTGCGTCCGTGCACAAAAGCTCTGTATCGCCGGATGCAATGTGCAGCGCTTTCAGCTCGTATCCCGTATCCGGCAGTACCGATACGGCAACCTCGCTGCCCGCATTTACATTTGTGTCCGCAACGGCAACGGTTCCGTTTGCAATTTGGTCTGCAACGGTAATCTGGGCGGACTGCTGCAGTGCGCCAAAGGACAGATGAATGGTAATGGTTCGATGATCCTCTGAAATGCTGCAGCTGCCGTCGGAAAGCGCTATGACGCCACCTCCTGCTACCAAAACGGATTCCGGCAGCCCGTCCGGATCAAACTCATGTGCTCCGAGCGCCGTAACGGTAATGACTGCCGTATAAGCCGTACCCGCTGCAAAAGCGTCCGCCGCCGGACTCCAGACGGTGGCCGTGCGGTATTCGCCTTCCAGTGCATAAGGAACCTCTACAGACGCTGCCTTCTGCACATTGCCCGCTTTCGGCTCTTCGATGCCGATCACCGGCGTCTGCAGACATGCCGTATCCTGCGCATCCGAAACGACGTCGATTTGATTGTCTGTAATGGAAAAGGCATAGGACAAAATCCGGTTGGTACCGTACATCTGGCTGGTCAATGCAAACAGTGACGCCGCGCTGCCTGCCGATTCATCCATGTCACGGTGCGCGTAAGCCACAATATATTCCTTTCCGTCTGTAATTTCCTGTACCTTCTGATAAACCAGACGGTCCCCTTCTCTTCTCTTTTCAAACAGCACCGCCCTCTGCTCTTTTTCGCCAATCGAAAACCGGTTTCCCGAACCGACTGCAAGATAGGGCTTTCCGTCGCTCCCTCCACGGAGGCGGAATGTACCGTCCGCATTCAGAACCGCAGCATACGGAACCGGCCTGTCGTTCAGCGCAATGCTTGGCTTCTCGCCTGCCAGATCATATGCTTCTCCGCTGTCGCTTAAGTATTTTCCGGTTGCTGCATTTTTTAAATACCAGCTGTTTTCATCTGCGGCCTTCTCAAATTTCCAGAGTACGCCCTCTGCTTCAAAGGATGCCACACCGTCCTTCACCGTCAGCGGTATCTCTGCCGTCACCGGCTTGTACCTATCCGTATCCTCCGGCGTATAGGTCAGCCTGCAGGTTACCGTGCCAACCGTATCCAGCACCGTATCCGCGTCGTCCTCCCAGGAAAAGCCCGCCGGAATATCGATTTCACCCAGCTTTGTCCCACGTTTGATCACGGAGAAGGACGGCATGGTTATATCCGGCGTCTGGCGGGTATCGCCGACGGTAACGGTAACCGGTATATTGCTTACAATTTTCCAGTTGTCCAGATCCTCCGGCGTATAGGTCAGATGATAGGTAAAGCTGCCCTCCGTATCCAATACCGTATTCAAATCCTCTTCAAAGGAAAAGCCTGCCGGAAGCGCGATTTCGCCAAGCCGCGTTCCCAAATTTACCATCGCAAGCGTCGGCGTCTCATAATCCGGCGTCTGGCGCGGATCGGTAATCGCCTCAAACGTATGCGTAACCGTAATGGTCTTTTGATCTGCGGATAAAACCGCAGCTCCCTCTGCCAAATCGATAACCGTACCGCTGCTTAGGGTAAGCTGTGCCGGCAGGCTGTTCTCCGTGAAGGAGTGGATGCCCTGCGCCGTAATGGCAACGGCTGCGGTATATGGCTGTTCCAGCGCAAATTCTGCCGTCTCCGGCGACCAGGCTGTCGTTACCGTGTACTCGTCCTCTAATGCATATGGAATGGATACCGCGGCATCCTGCGGTGCTTTTTTTACCTCCGGTATCGTAACGGTAACCGCAGGCGCTCCAAACAGCGCAGCATCGCTCTCACTGGAAAGAACCAGAATTGCTCCGTCCTTTATATGGACCGCATGGGAAAGAATGCGCGTACTGCTTCCCGTTCCTTCCTGCTGATCGGTCAATGCATACAGAAGGGCGCCGTCCGCTGTCGACGCGCTGTCTGTCCGGAATGCCATCGCAAATACATATTCCTTTCCCTCCTGGATTTCGGATGACCTGCGGAGTGCAAAGCCCTCCTTTACCCTTACCTTCTCAAAAAGGGCTGCGCTCTTATAGTTCTGCTCACCCAGTGAAAATTTATTTCCGCTTCCGACTGCAAGATGCGGCTTGTCCGTCGCATTGAAAAAGTGGAAGGTACCGTCCTCTAATAATTCTGCCGTATAAGCCACAGGCGTATCATTTAAATCAATATTCGGCTTGCTCTCGGCCCCGTCGTCACTCAAATACGTTCCGGCCTTCACATTTTTTAAATACCAGCCCTCGGAATCTGCGCTCGGCTCAAAGGTCCATAGCACGCCCGCCTCTGTCAGCTCCGCCCAAGTTTCGCTGGCCGTTACCGCAATCGTAAGCGCTTCGGAATATGCCCGCGCACTGTTCCCTTCGGCGCCGTTGGTCTGGCTTAGCAGCGCATATAAGGTACCTGCCGTAGATTTATGCTCCATGGCAAGGATATACTCCTTCCCGTTTGCGATTTCCGACGTCCTTTCGTAAGAGGTTTCCCCGTCGCTCACCCGCTTCTCAAACAGGAACATGCTTTTAAAATGGGTCTCTCCCATAGAATAATAGTTGTTGCTCCCAATTGACAGGTAACGCTTTCCCTCATCCGGATTTGCTGCTGTCTGAAAATCCAGCTTGTAGCCGCCGTCGGTCTGCAGCTCTGCGTGAATCGGATACGGCTCTTCCGACAGTAGGAATCCGCCGCTGCTCGCCAGATAGGTCCCGTCCTTTACATTCTGTATATAATATATGCCGTCCTCCTCTGCTGCAGTGAATCTCCATATCCCGCCGCCTGCTTCCAGCGTCTCGGAGGGCTCTGCCTGATCTGCCCGCACAGGCTGCGGTACGCTAATCATGCTAAGACACACTGCGATGCTTAAACAGAATGCCATCGCTTTTTTCCATAATTCTTTCCTCAAAATAATTCCTCCTTCATTTTGGGTATAACGGTTTTTGGTCCTTTCCTGTCACCGAACCTTTATCTTCAGTTTCGCTTTCCTCCCGCTTGCCGCTTTTACCGTAACCGTCGTCTGCCCTTTACGGTTTGCCGTTACAATTCCCTTGGACGATACGGCTGCAATTTTGCTATTGGCAGACCGATAGGTCAGCTTATCGTTCGCTGTAAGGGGAAGCCGGCTTTTTATTCGAATCGGATACGTTTTCCCACGCTTTAATACAATGCGGTTCTTTGCAAGCATTATTTTCTTTGTGGCAATCGGCCTTTTTGTCACCGTGACCTTACAGGACGCCGACGCGCCGCTTTTTAATACGGCAGTTATCACGGCGCTCCCGGTCCTTCTGCCGGTAAGCCTGCCGGTCTTTGCATGAACCTTTACCGTTTCCGGCTTTGACGAGCTCCAACGTACGATCCGATCCCCGGCAAGAGCTGCTTCGGCCAGCTTTAATACCTTCGCGGACTGCCCCTTCTGCAGCTTTAAGCTCGCTGCATTGAGCCGGTTTTCTTTCTTCCCCGGCCCATTCTGCTCCGATGGTACCGGCGTGCCTGTTCCGGCAGATCCATTCGAGGGATCCGGTTTATCCGGGTTTGGCTTGTCCGGATCCGGTTTGCCCGGGTCTGGCTGATCCGGATCCGGTTTATCCGGATCTGGCTTGTCCGGATCCGGTTTGTCCGGGTCTGGAACCTCGATCGGTTCCGGGCTTTCAAACGTTGTAAAATTTGACTTTCCCGGCATACCGTCCGCTGTACAGCGGAATACCTGTACCGTATTGGGCGTACCGTCCGTTGTAAAGACTCCCTCCGCCCAGAGAGACGCCGTTTTGTCCGTCACTGCATGAATCCCCAAAGCCTGTCCG
>CANDKL010000231.1 GCA_947385255.1 uncultured Roseburia sp.
AGCCGTCAAAATCGAACAGGTCGTATAACAGCCCGGATTTGCCACAAGCCGCGCCCTCTTCACCCTTTCCCGGTTCAGTTCGCAAAGCCCGTATACCGCTTCCTTTAAAAACTGCGGCGACTTGTGCTCAATCTGGTACCACTTCTCATACACCGCCACGTCCTGAATCCGGTAATCCGCACTCAAATCCACAAGCTTCGCCCTCTTTAAAATATCCTCTGTCAAAACCGATGCCAGATAACCCTGCGGTGTCGCCGTAAAAATCACATCCACCTGATCCGCCAGATCCGAAAGCCGATCCTCCAAACACGTATCCTCCACAATCTGAAACATGTTCCGGTACACCTCGGCATATTTTTGGCCTGTATAGCTCCTGGAGCCAAACCATTTAATCTCGACATTCCTGTGTCCCAGAAGAAGACGCACCAGCTCTCCTCCTGCATATCCGGTTGCTCCGATAATTCCTGCTTTGATCATATGTATCACTCTGCTTTCTGTAATAATTTTCTGTTTTGGGGCTGCATCCTCTATATTAGTACAAACGCCACCGCACGTAAAGAGGGAACTGCGGTTTTGGGGTGGGGATCGTGTAGGGGGTGGGAAACGGGAAGGCAGTGGCGGACAGGACGTCCGCCAAAGCCTCTTAGCGCCATGGATGGCGCGTTAAGAGGCGGTTCCGTCCGCACGAATCCAACATAGCGGGGCTGTTTAGAAGCTCTTGTGCCAGTTACACAGACATAAACCGGCCCCCTCTGCCGCAGGCTCTCCCCGGCGGACCCCTATTCACACTCCTGTTCCGCCACTTTTGAATAATTATACATATACAATGCATATTATGCAAGTCTTTTTTAATTTTTCCCATATTTTCAACAACATTTTTATCCTATCACCTGCAAAAAATGTATATTTTTTCACTTGTGTTTTTATAAGGTTTGTTGTATATTATTGGGTAGCGACAAGATGTTATACTTATTAAATAAAGAAAGGATATTATCTCACTATGAAAGAAAAAGTTGTTTTAGCGTACTCCGGCGGGCTGGACACGACCGCGATTATCCCATGGCTGAAGGAGAATTATGATTACGAGGTTATTTGCTGCTGCATTGACTGCGGACAGGAGGAGGAGCTGGACGGGCTTGAAGAGCGTGCGAAGCTCTCCGGTGCGAGCAAGCTGTATATTGAAGATATTGTAGACGAATTCTGCGACGAATATATTATGCCGTGCGTACAGGCCGGGGCCGTATATGAAAATAAGTATCTGTTAGGTACCTCCATGGCGCGTCCGGGTATTGCAAAGCGTCTGGTGGAAATCGCCAGGAAGGAAGGCGCATCGGCGATCTGCCACGGCGCAACCGGAAAGGGAAACGACCAGATCCGTTTTGAGCTGGGCATCAAGGCGCTGGCGCCGGATCTGAAGATTATCGCTGCATGGCGCGATGACAAGTGGACCATGGATTCCAGGGAATCCGAGATTGATTACTGTAAGGAGCATGGCATTGACCTGCCGTTTTCTGCGGACAGCAGCTACAGCCGCGACCGTAATTTATGGCATATCAGCCATGAGGGGCTGGAGCTTGAGGATCCTGCCGTCGAACCGAATTACGATCATCTGCTTGTGCTTGGCGTTTCACCGGAGCAGGCTCCCGAGGAAGGCGAATATGTCACAATGAAATTTGAAAAGGGCGTTCCGGTTTCTGTCAATGGAAAGGAAATGAAGGTTTCCGATATTATCCGCGAATTAAACCGGCTGGGCGGCAAGCATGGAATCGGAATTGTAGATATTGTTGAAAACCGCGTTGTCGGCATGAAGTCCCGCGGGGTATATGAGACGCCCGGCGGAACGATTTTGATGGAAGCGCACCAGCAGTTAGAGGAGCTGGTATTAGACCGCGCGACAATGGAGACAAAGAAGGATATGGGCAACAAGCTGGCGCAAATTGTATACGAAGGGAAATGGTTTACACCGCTGCGCGAGGCTGTCTGCGCATTTGTGGCATCAACCCAGGAATATGTGACCGGCGAAGTGAAATTCAAGCTGTATAAAGGAAATATTATCAAAGCCGGCACAACCTCCCCGTATTCTCTGTACAGTGAATCACTGGCCAGCTTTACAACCGGAGATTTGTACGATCACCACGACGCTGAAGGCTTTATTACCCTGTTCGGCCTTCCGTTAAAGGTACGCGCTATGAAATTAGCCGAACTTGAAAAATAAAACAGAGATACAAAAAGCCTCCTGTGCGCCCGTTTTACGGCGCCGCAGGAGGTTTTTGCATGACCTTCCCCGGGAGCTTATGCGAAGCCCTCTGCCGCCCCGGCAGGGAAGCCGCGGCAGCAATCAATGCGCTGACCGCCAGCAAAAGGTAAAAATTAATGCTTCTGGTCACGCACATGGAGGCCGTCAGGTATGCCCCCGGAAATACTGCTGAAAAGACGGTTTTGTACATCAGCTCTGTAATGCCCTGTGCGCCGGGCAGCGGAAGCATATCCACCGCTATGTAAACAGTCGCCTGCAGTATCATCACAGAAGCCAGCGAATGTCCGGACAGACCCATCCCCTTATAAATCAGCCCTGTCAGGAGAAAGACGGAAAAACGCTGTACAAAGGTAAACGCCGCCACAGCCGCGATATGCTTTTTATGCTGTAAAAAGAAAACCACCGCCTCGTGATAGCTGTCCGCCATATCAAACAGCTTCTGCGTGCGTATCCCGGAGGGCTTTAGAATATGCAGCTTTAAAAGCAGCCGTTCCCCTCCTGCAACAATACTGCGGAAGCACCGCGGGCTTACCATGACAAACAGCAGAATTGCCACCAGGGCTGTATTTAAGAAAAGCCCCAGATAATACAGATAAATATAGCCCTGCAGGTAAAAGCACAGGGACGGATACCAAAACACCAGAATGCCAAGCCCTATGAGCACCAGCACCAGCTTATAAATCAAAGCCACTGTCATTAGCACTACAGTACTATCAGAAATTCGAATCCCCGCCTTTTTCATGTAATAAAGCTGCATCGGCTGCCCTCCCGTAGCCGACGGCGTAATCCCGGAATAAAAAAATCCGATAAAGGAAAACCGGATACAGGAAAACGGGGAAATCCCGCACCTTAACGCCCAGAGCAGATACCAGATCATAAGGCCCTCCGCAGACACGAAGAACAACCCGGTCAAAACAGCCGCCCCCAGATAAAGGGGCTGAATTCCCCGAACTGTCTTCCATACATAATGCATGTCATTTCCATGAAATATCGTATAAAAGGTCAGGCACATCAGAGCCAGAAACAGGCAAATACTGAAAATATTTTTACGCTTCATATAACGTCTCCCATCTTGAAGATTCATATTGTACGTTTCGGTTCCTGTGCAGGAAATCCTCCAGAGTCCCCTCAAACACAAGCTCTGTCTGCGGCAGCTCATAAAAATCCCGCGGTGTTACAAGTGAAAAATGCTTGTCAAAAAGCTCTATCCCGTTTTCCGAAAGCAGTCTTGCAACAAAGGAGGAACAGGTATAATGACGTTTCTGGTAAAACGGGATATTCATCAAAAGGAATGGCAGGCCCAGCACGCAGTAATGATATTTATACCTGCTGTTGTAGCATTCCTCCAGCTGCGCCGCAATAGACGCTTTCTGCCATGGGGCACATTCCAGGCTGACAACCTTATACCTGGCAGTCGGAAAAGCCCTGTGTATCGCTGGCAGCTGCTCCTGCTCAAAGCCTGCCAGAATCGGAACAGACGGACGCCTGCGGCCGATGCTGTAGCCCCACCGCAAAGCGGGATCCAGTCCGATCGCCACATGCACGTAGGAAATGCCAATTGTCTTTCGTATCATGGAGGCAAAAAAACCGGGCGTATCTACAAGTGCAAAATAAATTTTTTCCATAGGTATACTCCTTCAAGTAAGTTCTTCTGTCGCCTCATGTACCGTACCATCCTCTAATTAAACTGATAAATACGCCGGGCTGCACGGTATCCTCCCAATGTCAAAAGATCCCCTAGCCTCCCGCCAGGCAGATACGTAAAACCGCTTAATGTTTTATATTTTAAAATATGGTACAGCTTTGGACTCCGCATTCGGATCTCCTTCCATAAAGCCTCCCGCTTCCGCTTTGCCTCCGGTGTGCCGATGAGCAGCAGGTGAATGCAGGAGATCGACATCATAATGGAAATATTGCGCGTCAGATAACGGGCCAGCTTGGGCTGCCTTTTCGAAAGCTTTTCCAGATCCGTGGCAGCTGCCACCAGCTTTGTCACCCGTATCTGCTGGTCAATGCGGCTCATCAGAACCTTCTCATTCACGGACTGATCCTCCCGTCCCAGAAAATAATGGTACAGATCCAAATCCAGATAGCAGAGCGTCTTCACATACGGCAGCGGCTGGTTTGCAAAAAGGTTGTCCACATAAAAGGTATGCTTCGGCAGCTGAATGCCGGATTTTTTCAGCACCTCTGTTTTATACCAGAGCGCGTGCATCACCAGATACTGAGAAGGCCCAAATGGCCGGCTGTCCTCCCAGCTGCAAATTTTGCCGGGCCGAAATACGTTTCGGTATGCCATGCGTTTCACCGTATGCTCATAGAGATGATCGTATAAATAGTTACCGATAATCAAATCCG
The DNA here is from genome assembly GCA_947385255.1 of uncultured Roseburia sp. GTDB lineage: Bacteria > Bacillota > Clostridia > Lachnospirales > Lachnospiraceae > Roseburia_B. The sequence goes on from CANDKL010000231.1 coordinate 4,616, forward strand.
GCTCCATACCCGTTGCCTCCCAGCAGCAAATCTGCTGCAGAAGTGTCCTAAGCTCCTCCTGATCCAGCCAGTCGTCCGAATCCACCACCTTAAAATAGCGTCCTGTGGCAGCGGCAAGCCCTGCGTTGACCCCTGCACCGTGTCCACCGTTTTCCTGATGGATGACCTTTACGATATCGGGGAAATTCCCAGCATAACGATCGGCAATCTCTCCCGTACAGTCCGTAGAGCCGTCGTCCACAATCAGAATCTCCACAAGCTCCCCTCCTGCAAGGAGCGTATGGATGCAGCGCTCCATATAGGCCGCGGAATTGTAGCAGGGAACGGTAAATGTAATATATTTCATAGCAGGCTCCTTTCCTTTCAGATGCATTTCATATGATATAACGATTAAAAAATCGGCTTTTCTTCAAATTTTTTATGGTTTTTATGATATCACATTTTTTTCTGTTTTTTTGTAAGATCCTCTTAAGGTTTCCTTAATACTGCCGTATACAAAGAATGTCATGTGAAAAGTAACATTTTGCATAAAAAAATCCTCCGTTCAACAATTTTTAGGTTGCCAAACAGAGGTACACAGTATATA
>CANDKL010000232.1 GCA_947385255.1 uncultured Roseburia sp.
AGATATACACAGTAGAGAACACTCTTCCCTACACGACGCTCTTCCGATCTATGGGAGAGAACCCTTATAAGGGCGGAGATTTCCCGATTTATGTGGCAGAGCGAAACGGTGTCTCAGAGCGGATCGCCGTTTCATGAAATTGAAATAGAAAAGGAGTATAGAGGTGGAAAAATCAGCAGACAAGACCATTATAACCGTAGTCGGAAAGGATACCGTAGGCATAATTGCAAGGGTATGTACCTATCTGGCCGAGAACCAGATCAATGTTCTGGACATTTCCCAGACGATTGTACAGGGCTATTTTAATATGATGATGATTGTGGATATGAATGCGGCGGTAAAGCCGTTCATGGATTGCTCGAAGGAGCTGGCGCAGCTTGGAGAGGAAATCGGTGTCAAGATCAAGTGCCAGCGGGAAGAGATTTTCCAGAAGATGCACCGCATTTAGGATGGAGGAAACGATCGGATGATTAATATATGGGAAGTAAGCGAAACAAATGCGATGATTGAGCAGGAGAATCTGGATGTGCGTACGATTACGCTGGGAATCAGCCTGTTCGACTGTATGGATTCTGATTTGGAAAAGCTTCGTCAGAAGATTTACCGTAAGATTACGGCCGTGGCAAAGGATTTGGCAAAGGCCGCAGAGAGGATTGAAAACGAGTTTGCCATTCCGATTGTCAATAAACGGATTGCCGTCACGCCGATTGCCTTAATCGGCGGAGCAGCCTGCAGGACGCCGGAGGAGTTCGCGCTGATTGCGGATACGCTGGATCAGGCGGCCGAGGCAGTCGGCGTCAATTTGATCGGCGGATATTCCGCGCTGGTATCAAAAGGGATGACAAGGGCGGATGAGCTTTTGATTAAGTCCATTCCGCTGGCGCTCTGCCGGACGAAGCGCGTGTGCAGCTCGGTGAATCTGGCTTCCACAAGGACCGGTATCAATATGGACGCCGTTCGCCTGATGGGCGAAATTCTCCTGGAGGTTGCAGAGCGGTCAAAGGACCGGGATTCTGTAGATTGTATGAAATTAGTCGTATTTTGCAATGCGCCGGACGACAATCCGTTTATGGCGGGAGCGTTTCACGGGGTGACGGAGGCAGACGCTATCATCAACGTAGGCGTCAGCGGCCCGGGCGTCGTGAAAACGGCATTGGAGGCCGTGCGCGGAGAGAGCTTTGAGGTGCTTTGCGAGACGATTAAAAAGACGGCGTTCCAGGTGACCCGTGTCGGGCAGCTGGTCGCCAAGGAGGCTTCCCGGATGCTAAAGATTCCGTTTGGCATCATTGATCTTTCCCTGGCGCCGACGCCGGCGGTCGGGGACAGTGTGGCGGATATTCTGTGTGAAATCGGCCTGGAGCATGCCGGTGCGCCGGGGACGACGGCAGCGCTTGCGCTTTTAAACGATCAGGTAAAAAAGGGCGGCGTTATGGCTTCCTCTTATGTAGGGGGCTTAAGCGGTGCATTTATTCCGGTCAGTGAGGATCAGGGAATGATTGACGCCGTGCAGGCCGGCGCGATTACCTTAGAAAAGCTGGAGGCGATGACCTGCGTATGCTCGGTGGGATTGGATATGATTGCCATTCCGGGCGATACAAAGGCGACGACAATTTCCGGCATCATTGCAGATGAAATGGCGCTTGGCATGGTAAATCAGAAGACGACGGCGGCGCGTCTGATTCCTGTGATTGGCAAGGGCGTCGGCGATACGGTGGAATTCGGCGGATTATTCGGCTATGCGCCGATTATGCCGGTCAACCGGTTTTCCTGCGACGGCTTTATCAACCGGAAGGGCCGGATCCCGGCGCCGATCCACAGCTTTAAAAATTAGAAAACGGAGCGGATTCCTATGCATGAAGACGATTACCTGAAGCTGGTTACAGAGGCTTTACACCAAAAGCTGGAGGAAATTGACCGCAGAATAGCAGGCAATGAAACGGATATTGCGCAAATGCACGAATATTTCTGGGAAAATTACAATGAGTTCGATGAATACGGCTATGAGCTGTACGACAACAGCACGGCGCTCAAAGGACGTATGCGCGAGCAGGACGAATATAAGAGGGAGCGTATGCGGTATGAGAAAATGCTGGATTCCCCGTATTTCGGCAGAGTCGACTTTTGCTATGGGGGCGAGGATGAGCCGGAGCGTTATTATATCGGGATTGGAAATCTTGCGAAGGGCAGGGCAGAGCAGCCGTATGTATTTGACTGGCGCGCCCCGGTATCGGGCCTGTTTTATGATTACGACAAGGGGCCGGCGCAGTTTGAGGCCCCGGCCGGTATTCTGAACGGAGAGGTGACGGGAAAAAAGCAGTACAAAATCAAGAACGGAAGGCTGATTTATGTTCTGGAAACCGAGATGAATATCGACGACGAGATTTTACAGCAGGCGCTCAGCGAGCATGCAAACGCAAGCCTAAAGAGCATTGTCACAACGATTCAAAGGGAACAGAACCAAATTATCCGGGATAAAAGCCACCGGATCCTGGCCGTACAGGGCTGCGCCGGAAGCGGCAAAACCTCGGTGGCGCTGCACCGTATCGCCTATCTGTTGTACCATAACCGCAAAAGCCTTAAGGCGGCGCAGGTTCTGATTCTGTCGCCGAACAGTATTTTCGGGGATTATATCTCCAGAATTCTGCCGGAGTTAGGAGAGGAGCAGATTCGTGAGATGACCTTCGATTATTTCGCATATCATGAGCTGCGCGATTACGGGGAGGCCGAGGACCGTTATGACGAGATTGAAAAAATGCTGCATGCAGAAGAGCCGGAGGCGTATTTTACGGCCCGGGGATTAAAGCCTGCTACAGCGGAGGCCGCCTATAAGCAGACCAGAAGCTATATGGAGGAGCTGAATGGATTTGTCTTAAGTCTGGAATGGGAGCTTTTGGATATCCGGGATTTTTCCCGCGGAAGGATATCGATGAAGGCTTCCAGGATTTCAGAGCTGTTTTATGAACGGTTCGCGGATGTGCCGATTTTAAGCCGTATGCATCCGATCGGGGAATATCTGATTGATGAGGAGGAAACGCTGCGGGGAAGAGGAATGGATGACGAAGAGAAGCAGGAAATTTATGATACGTTAAACCGGATGTACCGGACGCGGAAGCTGTTAAAGCTTTATAACGGTTTTTTGCGGGAGACCGGACGGGATGAGCTGGATACGGCAGACGGCGTGCTGCGGTATGAGGATGTGTATCCGTTACTCTATCTGAAATATGCCCTGATGGAAGCGCCGAAGCGCGGAGAGGTGAAGCATTTGGTAATTGATGAAATGCAGGATTATACCTATCTGCAGTATGCTTTGCTGGAAAAAATGTTTGACTGCCCGATGACGATTCTGGGAGATCGGGGGCAGGCCATTGCAGAAACAAAGCAGGATGTGCTGGAATTTTTGCCGCATATTTTCGGCAAAAAGGTGCACTGTGTCTATCTGGATAAAAGCTACCGCTCTACGGCGGAAATTACGGAATTTGCGGGAAGCCTTACGGCGGAAAGCGCCGTGCAGGCCGTCGAACGCCATGGAGAAGCGCCTCGTGTAAAACGCTGCGGAACGAAGGAGGAGATGTATGACAGGCTGGCAGAGGATCTGGCAGGGGAGACGGAATACGATACGCTTGCCGTGCTCTGCCTGGATGCGGACCGTGCAAAGGAGACGGCATCCAGTCTTGCGAAACGGCTTGCAGGCAGAGAGGTTACGCTGCTGACCAAGGACAGCATGCGGTTTCAGAGAGGTATCGTAATACTTCCGTTTTATCTGGCGAAGGGGTTGGAATTTGACGCCGTATTTGTACCGGAGCTGCAGGATTATACGGCGCCTTTGGGCAGACAGGCGCTTTATATCAACGCGACGAGGGCGCTGCATCTGCTGCGTCTGTATGAGGTGCGGTAAGCCGCAGAGAGGGAGAGGAAGGAAAAGGCAGAATGGATATTTCGCACCTGTTTGAATGGTTTTATCGCGGGAGGAATTCAAAAGGCAATGGAATCGGGATCGGCCTCGCCCTCTCAAAGGCCATCCTTGAAAGCCAGAACGGGACGATAAGCGCCTGCAATCTGCCGGAGGGAGGCGCGTTTGACCGGGGCGATTTACGACCGGGAGCCGGCGGTGATTCAGAGCCAGTCAAATGTGGAAAAGGCCGTCAGAAACGAAGCGCTGTCCGGCGGAAACGAAATCGCAATCGATCTGATACTGAAAAACAAGAGAAGCATTTTTTCGGATTTGCCCCGGATTGCCGAACAGGCAGGGCTTAACAGGGAAGCCGTTTCCTATCATTACGCGCTTCTAAATATGTACCTGATCCGAAGCGGGGAGGATGCGTTTTTAGCCTGGAAAGCTCCGGCTCCTCGTCGATAGGCGACTTCCCATGAGTCGGAGCGGTTGCATTTCACATCAGATAGCATGAAATATTCATGATAAACTGGCGTGGGTGTGAAATGTAAGTGCGTCCAGAAAGGGCGCGGCATTTAGTGAGTGGAAATCCCACTTGGTAAGGTGTTAGCCGCACCACCAATAGCAAACCTTGTACACGGTATGGTAACGTATTGGGTAAAGCGTAGGAAGTTAGGCGGTAGGGTCATAAGGCAGTTTAGCCCCGAAATCACGGAAGTCTGGTGTGACGACGTTGTTTACTTAGCGGAAGTCAATACGTGCATATCCGTTAATGGTGAGGATATGCACGGTACTACGGGGCCTATAGTCAATCATGCCGTACAATGATGCCGTGTCAACTGGGGAGAGCCTGTGGTCTCCATATCAGGCAAGTGTGGAGCCAATCATGTATAAGTGGTATGTCCGACAACATACGAAGGAAGGCAAACGGGCCACAGACAGTCAGATGGTTGCATAGTACCAAAGCTGACGGGTAATGTCGTCAGGGGGAAGGCGGCTGCACAAGGCAATATTCTATAGATAAACCTCTACCGTACTCAGCGACGACCGGAGCGGAACGTAGAAGCTTCAAATGGGGCGGATTCGAAGGAAGCGGACTTAAGCTGGAGATCGGCAAACACCGCCTCCCACAGATGCTTGAATTTCACAACTGTTCTGGTACATCTGCTGTTATAGATATCAGTTCATAATATAAATATAGAAACCGCTGCGCAATCAAGCAGTATGCTCTTTGCCGCAGCTCATCCGTTAAGCCAAGAGATTTGTGCAACAGCTTTTTCATGATCCGATGTCTGTAAC
>CANDKL010000233.1 GCA_947385255.1 uncultured Roseburia sp.
CCATCCTGGTAGTCCCAAACAGATAGTAACACAATCCGACAGGAATTTCAACTGCCTCCAATTTTGAAGTAATGAAAGTACGAACCCATGTTACATTTCCCTTATTTTATAGGCTTTCCATTCAAGACGTCCAGCATATAGTTTACAAACTTAAAATAATCCCTTGTGTCTGAAAAATGAATTGCGATATTCCTCCTGAAGAAACCGAAATAGGCATAAACTCCCCCGTCCACCCTACTTGTGGTACGGCTCATGGCTCAAAATCCGATAGCTTCGGTACACCTGCTCCAGTAGAATCACCCGCATCAGCTGATGCGGAAAGGTCAGTCTGGAAAAGCTCCATGCCTCGTTCGCCCGCCTCTGTACCTGCTCCGAAAGTCCCAGAGAGCCTCCGATTATAAATGCCACGCTGCTTTTTCCGTTTACCCCAAGCTGTCCCAACGCCTGAGACATGCCAACCGAATCCAGTGACGCTCCGTCCACTGCCAGAGCAATGACATGCATATCCTCGCGGATATGCCGTAAAATCCGCTCTCCTTCCTTTTCCCTGATCTGCCGCATCAAGGCAGCGCCGGCGGAATCCGGCGTTCGTTCATCCGGCACCTCTATGATCTCCAGTCTGCAGTAGCGCCCTAATCGCTTCTGGTATTCCGCCGCTGCCTTGCGGTAGAAATCCTCTTTTATTTTTCCTACGCAAATCACTGTAATTTTCATTTCTCTGCCTCCGGATCCTGACCCGCCCCCAACAGCTGCCGAAGCAGCCCGTAAAGCTGCTCTACGTCAAGCGGCTTTGGGAGATGGGCGTTCATTCCGCTGTTCAATGCCATTTTTTTATCCTCATTGAATGCATTAGCAGATAATGCAATAATCGGAATACGGGAAAGCGCCGGTTCGGAAAGCGCCCGAATGGCCTTTGCGGCTTCGTATCCGTTCATCACCGGCATCTGTAAATCCATCAGAATCAAATCGTATGTGCCGGGCCTGGCATGCTTTACTTTCTCTACGGCAATGCTTCCATCCGCTGCCGTGTCCACGGCATATCCGGCGTCCCGCAGCACCTCCGATCCGATTTCCAGATTGATCTCGTTGTCGTCTACTATCAGGATGGTCTTCTGGCTCTCCTCAAAATCAGAACCGGGCTCCTGCAGAACAGATGCTTCCTCCTGCTCCTGCAGACGGAAATGAAGCGTAACCGTAAACCGGGTACCCTTCCCGACTGCACTGGATATCTCTATGCTTCCATCCATCATCTCCACCATCTTTTTGGCAATCGTAAGTCCTAAGCCTGTGCCGTATACGCCGCCTAAGGTCGTGCTCCGCTCCCGTTCGAACGGCTCAAAGATACGCTCCAGAAACTCCTCGCTGATCCCGATTCCGTCATCCTCTACAAGAAACTGATAGGCTGCAATATCCTTTGACGGCATCTGCTGTTCTGTCGCCGCAATCTTAATATGGCCGTCTATATTTGTATATTTAATCGCGTTGTCCACCAGATACAAAAGTACCTGGCTGAGCTTCTGCTGGTCGCCGAATACGCTTGCATGGCGGATTTCGGAGGTATCCAGCTCTATTTCAATATTTTTTTCCTCCGCCCGCAGGCTCATTACGGTCTGTATATTATTTAAAACCTCTACTACGTCGCACTTATCCTCTTCCAGATAAATCTGCGCGGATTCAATTCCTACAATCTCGAAAATATTATTCAGAAGCTGAAGCAGAATATCGCTGGAGGAGGTAATCATGTTCAGGTACTTTAATACCATTTCCTGATCGTCCAAATGATGCTTGGCCAAAATGGCATATCCTACGATGGCATTCATCGGCGTCCGAATGTCATGGGACATATTGGAAAGAAATGTGCTCTTTGCCTGGTTTGCCTGCTGCGCCTCATTTAACGCAGACTCCAAAATGCGGTTCCGCTCCATTTCCTGTACCATTTCATCGTCCACATTCCGGTATCCCAGTACAATCTGCGAAATATGCTCGCTGCTTCCCACATTGACAATACGAAGCTGGATATAATTGGGCTTATCGTCGCCGTAAATCCGGTAATTAAAGTTTATAACTTTTTTTTCAGACAGATTTTTGCGGATATAATCCGGGTCGGTCATACGCGCAACCAGCTTGCGATCCTCTATGTATACCCATTCCTGAATGTATTCCTCATCAAAGCCCCGGTACTCGTGTATCTGACCGCCCATTCCGAATTTGGAACGGACACGCTCGCTCACCCGGTATGGCTGAAGCTGGTTCGCATCCAAATCGGCATAAAAAATAGATTCATAATCTATACTGAGGCCCTCAATCATTTCAAGGCGTCTTAGATGCTCCTGATCCTTCTTTTCATTTTCTTCCTTCTGGCGCTTGCGTTTTTCGGTTGCATCTCCGGCAAATACATAAAAAACGTCGCCCGCCGTTTCGCTGCGGATAAAATGCCCATAATCATCTACATACCGGATTTCGCCGTCCTTTCGGATAATCCGGTATTCCACGTAATCCAGATCATACCTGCTGTCTGCAATCTGCTTCCAGATGCTCCGTTCCACCTCCTCCAAATCGTCGGGATGGACCAGGCCCCGAAACGAATTCCCGGTTAATGCCCGGAACTCCTCAAGGGTATCGCAGCCGAACAGACGCAGCAGCGCCTCATTGGCATAAATGATTTCCTCGTCTTCGCTTGCATGATAAATAAAAAATCCGCCAGGCATTTCGTCAATAAACTGCTTGACCTGATGCGCAGCCTCTATCCCCTGCGCCTCATCTGCCGGGTGCTCCAGTGCAGACAGCAGATAATCAATGATATTGTTGTCAAATTTCGTCCCGTTCTTCAAAGCAGCTTCCTCCTGACTGTATCCTTTTCTCCGAATATTGTAACACAACCTTTTTCAGGGCACAACAAAAAAGACAGCGTAGCTTTTATTTTTGTACGCTGTCTGTTGTTTTTTATTTCCTGTTTTTGGGAACATCCTTTAACGAGAAGCTGATCCGCCCCATTTTATCCTTTCCTAAGCAGACTACCGTCACCTTGTCCCCTAAGGTCAGCACATCCTCCACACGATTGATCCGCTCCTTGGAAATCTTGGAAATATGAATCATCCCTTCCTTGCCCGGAGCAAATTCCACAAAAGCGCCGAACTCCTTAATGCTGATAATTTTTCCCTTTAAAATCTGCCCTGCTTCAAAATCCGTCGTAATCATCCGGATCATCTCCACCGCCTGCTCCATAGCGTCCTTATCAGTACCGCATATCGAAACGGCTCCGTCGTCCGTAATATCGATCTTTACACCCGTGCGGTCAATAATTTCATTGATCGTCTTGCCGCGCTGGCCGACAACATCACCAATTTTGGAGGGATCGATGAGAATCTGAATAATCTTAGGCGCATATTTGCTGATTTCCGGCCTTGGCTCTGCAATCGCTTTGGACATGCATTCATCCATAATAAAGAGGCGCGCCTGCCTGGTCCTTGCAATTGCCTCCTCCACAATCGGCCTTGTCAGCCCATGAATCTTGATATCCATCTGGATAGCAGTAATCCCGTCCTTTGTGCCGGTTACCTTAAAGTCCATATCCCCAAAGAAATCCTCCAGGCCCTGGATATCCGTCAGCACCAGATAATCGTCATCGGTATCTCCGGTCACAAGGCCGCAGGAAATCCCCGCCACCATCTTTTTAATCGGAACACCTGCCGCCATAAGCGCCATACAGGACGCACAGGTAGACGCCATAGAGGTGGAGCCGTTCGATTCAAAGGTCTCCGATACGGCACGGATCGTATACGGGAATTCCTCTGTAGAGGGCAGCACCGGAATCAGCGCACGCTCTGCCAGCGCGCCATGGCCGATTTCCCTTCGTCCCGGGCCTCTCGACGGCTTCGTCTCGCCAACGGAATAGGACGGGAAATTATAGTGGTGCATATAGCGCTTTTCTGTAATATTCTCATCCAGCCCGTCCACTCTCTGGATCTCCGACAGCGGAGCTAAGGTAACTACGTCGCAAATCTGCGTCTGTCCCCTGGTAAACATAGCGGATCCATGCACTCTTGGGATAAAATCCACCTCAGCAGCCAACGGACGGATCTGATCGATCGCACGCCCGTCCGGACGCTTGTGATCCTTTAATATCATCTTGCGGACGGTCTTTTTCTGATACTGGTAAATCGCTTCGTCCAATACTGCCAGCCACTCCTCATTCTCTGCAAAGGCCTCCGTAAGCTTTTCGGTAATCCCGCGGATATTCTCTTCCCTTACCTGCTTCTGATCGGTAAAAACAGCCTCCTCCATCTCCTCCGGCGGCACCAGCTCCCGGATCTTTGCAAACATCTCCTCCGGGATGGCGCAGCTGGTATATGTGTGCTTTGGCTTGCCTGTCTCTGCTGCGATCTGATTGATAAACGCAATAATGGTCTGGTTGATGTCGTGCGCCATATAAATGGCTTCTATCATCTTATCCTCCGGAATTTCGTTCGCACCCGCTTCAATCATAATGACCTTTTCAGAGGTAGACGCCACGGTCAGCATCAAATCGCCGTTATCCCACTGCGACTGGGACGGATTGATGATAAATTCGCCGTTTTCCATACCTACCTGCGTCATAGCGCATGGACCGTCAAACGGAATATCGGAAATACAAGTTGAAATTGCCGCGCCTAACATCGCTACCAGCTCGGGTCGGCATTCCGGATCTACACTCATGACCATATTATTTAAGGTAACGTCATTCCGATAATCCTTCGGGAACAGCGGGCGCATCGGACGGTCAATCACACGCGCGGTCAAAACCGCGTTTTCCGACGCCTTTCCTTCTCTCTTGTTAAAGCCTCCCGGGACCTTGCCTACCGCATACATTTTCTCTTCAAACTCTACGCTTAACGGGAAGAAATCAATCCCGTCCCTCGGCTTGTCCGACGCAGTCGCCGTAGATAATACGGTCGTTTCACCATAGTGCATAAGCGCACATCCATTTGCCTGCTTGCCGACCCGGCCTACGTCTACGGTAAGCGTCCGGCCGGCCAGCTCCATTGAAAAACTTTTGTACATAATTTTATTCTCCTTATTCATTTTCTGCTCCAAAGGGCCAGACGGCAGAAGCGTCCGAAACAACTGATACAGGCATTCGCCGTAAAATGCACATATCAGTGGTCTCGGCTGTTCTCTTCCGCCCGGCGCCCCTG
>CANDKL010000234.1 GCA_947385255.1 uncultured Roseburia sp.
CACAGTAGAGAACACTCTTTCCCTACACGACGCTCTTCCGATCTTTTATCATATTTCGTAAGCCGCCCGCTTTCCAACAGGAACTGAAACCTTCTGGCTTCTGCACGGACTGTCTGGACTGCCATTTCAAAAGCGCCCCCGTATGTGCTGGAATTTATGCCCTTTAATGACAGGGATATGACCGGGTACTGGCCCATGTAATGTCTGCACAGTTCTGCTTCCTCTGCGATTGCAAGGCCCTTAAAAATCTCCTGGTTTCCGCCTATATCAAAAAAAGATTTTAGCATGCTCATATTCAGGGATTTCCCAAAACGCCTCGGGCGTGTGAACAGGCTTACTTCCCCCCAATTCTCAAGCAAATCCCGGATCAGGCCTGTTTTGTCGACGTAGTAAAAGCCCTCTGTCCGGATTTCCCTGAAATCTTCTATTCCAATAGGAAGTTTCACTTTAGCGTTTTCCTTCAATGTTTCCATCCTCCCTGCTGCCGTTTTCTTTATTGTAACAATTCTGTATGGATTCGTCACTCATTTTTGCCGTTTTCTTTCTAAAAAATACCGGGGACGCCTGTATTCCTGGCATCCCCGGAGGTAATCTGTTTAATTCTTCGTGGTTACTTTTTTGGCCTTCGACCAGCCGGAAACGTATTTTTTGCCGTTTACGGTTTTGTAGGTACGGATCCGGACATAATACTTCTTTCCGGCTTTACATTTGCCGATGTTCTTTTTTGTGGCAGAGGCTTTTTTCACGGTTTTGGCGGAAGTGGTTTTCTTCGTAAATTTCTTGCTGGTGGAGTACTGGATTTCATATCCGGTAACCTCCTTTTTCTGCTTCTTCCATTTTACCGTAAAGCCTTTTGTTTCGGCTGTCAGCTTTTGGACGGCCGTGCCTTTGGGGTTGATAATGAAGGAGGCTGTCAGCTCGCCGCTGTAATTGCCGGTGAATGTGACTTTTACCGTCGCCGTGCCAACGGACTGGTTGGCGGTATCGGTTACTGTATAGCTTGCCGGCGGGATCACTGCACCGCCTGCGTCGGTTACGGTTACGTTCGGCCTTTGTTCTTTTCCGGTATAGGTGCAGGCCGTCTGGGCTACTGTTACTGCGGCAGGGCGCGGTATGGCGACCGTGCCGGTAACGGTTCCGCAGCCTGTGCATTTTGTGGTAATGCTGCCGTCCTGGGTCGGGCTGGCTGGCTGCGTTATGGTTGCAAAGGTGTGCGTATGGGACGGCGGCAGTTTGCCTATTGCAGTATTTTCGTTTTGCTTATGGCCGCAACTGCTGCATTCCTCGTGTTTTACGCCTTCTTGTTCTTCCGTGGCGGGCCGGTCAGTTACCCAGGTAAAGGTATGGCCGGTTGCCGGGATTGGTTGGCTGTCTTTTACGGCGTCGCATTTCTTGCAGTGAATGGATTTGCTGCCGTTTGTGGTACAGGTTGCTTCCTGATCGATGGTGTAGTCTGGTTCCCAGTCATGGCCGCTCGCTGCTATTCCGTCGGTTTGTATGTAGCCGCATACACTGCATGTCCTCTGCCTGCTCCCGTTTTCGATGCAGGTTTCGGATGTTATCGTTTCCCATTCGCCGAAGCTGTGGCCGGTCGCTTCTGTGTAGCTGTCGGGATCTATATAGCTGTCGTCGCATTTGCAGCAAATATTGGTGGTATAGCCGCGCTCTGTACAGGTTGGGGAAGTTACTACGGGCTGGTAACTGTGGCCAGCCGCTGGCAATAGCGTATCAGATAAGGTGGTTTCCTGCTTCCCTTCTGCATCGCTGTAATACTTCTGGCAGGCGGAGCAGTACCAATATGCGATATTTCCGCCTTCCGTACAGGTTGCTTCTTTGGCTTCTGCTGCAGACATGTGATGGCCGGTTGCTGGGATTGGTTCGCTATCTTTTATAGCGTCGCATTTCTTGCAGTGGATGGATTTGCTTCCGTTTGTGGTACAGGTTGCTTCCTGATCGATCATATATTCTGCTTCCCAGTCATGGCCGCCCGCTGCGATTCCGTCGGTTTCTATGTAACCGCATACGCTGCATGTTCTCTGTCTGCTCCCGCTTCCGGTGCAAGTTTCGGATGTTATCGTTTCCCACTCACCGAAGCTGTGACCAGTTGCTTCTATGTAGCTGTTGGGATCTACATAGCTGTCATCGCATTTGCTGCAGATGTTCGTTGTATAGCCGCGCTCCGTACAGGTCGGGGCTGTTACTACTGGCTGGTAACTATGGCCAACCGCTGGCAATACCGTATCAGATAAGGTGGTTTCCTGCGTCCCTTCCGCATCGCTGAAATATTTTTGGCAGGCGGAGCAGTACCAGTATGCAATATTTCCAGCTTCTGTACAGGTTGCTTCCTTGGCTTCTATTGCGGACATGTGATGCCCGGTTGCTGGGATCGACTCGCTGTCTTTCACCGCGTCGCATTTCTTACAATGGATCGATTTGCTGCCGTTTACAGTACAGGTCGCTTCCTGATCGATCGTATAGTCTGCCTCCCAGTCATGACCGTTTGCATCAACCCCGCTGGTTTCTGTATAGCCGCATATGCTGCAAGTCCTCTGCATGCTCCCTGCGTCTGTACAGGTTGGGGAAGTTATGGTTTCCCATTCTTCAAAGCTGTGGCCGTTTGCCTGCGTATAACTGTCCGGATCGATGTAGCTGTCGCCGCAGCGGCTGCAGGTATATTCCGTGTATCCCTGTTCCGTACAGGTCGGTTCTGTTACAGACGCCTGATAATGATGGCTTACCGTAACGACACATTCTGCCGACGCCCCGCCTTTATCCTGCGCTGTTGCCGTAATAGCTGCAACGCCTTCTTTTCCTGCGGTGACTACGCCGGACTGTGACACGGATGCAATGCTTTCATCCGAGGATGACCATTCTACCTCTGTCCCTGCTGCCCCTTCCGGAAATACCTCCGCCGACAATTCCAGCGTATCCTTTGGGCACAAACCAGCCGATGTTTCGCTTAACTGAATGCGGCTAACATAAATCTCCCTGCTTCTGGAAGCAAGCACATAAATGCTGAAATGCTCCGTTTCAAACTGATATCTGCCAACCTCTTCCTCAAAAGCCGCATTCATATCGGTCACTGTTCCGTCCTGTTCCAGACGATAGACAACCGCCCCTTCCCCAGTCGCTTCCCCGGATACCGGAATTTCCACATCTACGACTGTTTCGGGCTGGATCTCTACAGCATTGCCGTCTTGTAAGGAGATGTCATAAATCTGTGCGATTGGGATGCTGCCTTCCGCTCCGGGCAATTCGGCGAATACTTCTTTCAGATTGCTCCATGCTTCCCCGTATTCCTGTGCTAAATCTGTTTCCTTTAGCTCTGTTGCCTGTAAGGCGACCGTTTCCTTCATGGCAGTGTCATCGGAATTGGTCACGGTGATGCCTGTCGTTTGATCCTTTAAGCCTATTACTGTCACTTCATAGGATGCGCTTAATGAACCGACCGTCCCGGTGATGGTGGCTTTTCCTGCTTTTAATGCGGTCACAGAACCGTTTTCATCCACTGCTGCTGTTGTATCGTCAGAAGACGTCCATGTAACGCTCTTGTCATCTGTTGTGTTGCCTGGCTCATAGATGACCTCCAGCTGTTTTTTGCGGTCAATGCGCATGGTGCCGGTGGATGTATTTAAAATAATCCATTTCAGCGGGGCTTTTACCGTTACTTTGCAGGTGGCTTTGAGGCTGCCGAGCATTGCCGTTATGGTGGCTTCGCCCGGGCCTGTGGCTGTGATCAGGCCATTGGCGTCTACACGCACTACGCTTGTCCTGTTGCTGTACCAGAATACGTCTGTGCTGTCTGTTGTGTTCTCCGGGAAATAGCTCAGCTGCAGCTGTTTTGTGTCTTCTGCATTTAGCTGTAGCTCCGTGTCGGACAGGCTGATGCCTGTAAGCGGCGCTTTGACAGTCAATTGGTACGCTGCGGCATATTCGCCATGCGTAATCCGGATTTCGGTAGTTCCCGGTGCATGGGCTGTGATGATACCGTTTTCTATGGTGGCTATAGTTTCATTGGCGCTTGACCATTGTGTCGCCTGATTGTCGCCATCCGGAAGGATGAATTCTGCTTCCAAGCTGTAAGTGTCGCCTACATTCAGTTCACCGCTGGTTTCGCTTAATTTGATACCGTACTGGACAGGAATGACCGTTACGGTGCAGCTCGCGGTGATGGATGTATCTTCAGCGAGTGTGGCTGTTATGGTGGCTTCGCCTTCTGAAATACCGGTTACTTTGCCAGTTTCGTCTACCATTGCAATGGATTCATTGGATGATGACCATGTGACCGCGTCGCTGTGGTTGTATTCGTCTGGTTTGCAGGTTACGTTTAGTGTAGTGCTTCTGCCTACTTCAATTTCTTCTGCTTCATTTATGGAAATACTTGTGATTGGGACATCATATACGGCATGGGCTTCCAGATCTTCTGTCAGGGTGACGGGAAGGCGATCTGGTTTGCCGTCGCCGTTGATATCCCAACCGATAAATGCTGCGCCTTCTGGCAGGTATTCATTAATTAAATTTTCCGCCGGTGCCTGCACAACTTCTGCCGATTTCAGCGGATCCATCTGGACAATCATCCCATCCACATAAAATGTAGATAAATTCCATTCTCCTCCAGAAACTATTTCACCAATATTAGGCTGATACCAATAACTCTCATCCCACAATGACTTGTCTACATAACTATAAAAATCAACCCCTCCTTCCCAATAATTACCCAAAATATCTCCACTGGTTATTTTATCATTTTTTGTTAAAACAAGCTTAGAGGGCATTGCCGGATAAAAATTTCTTCCATCAGGAGCCATCAATACTTTAATATGCGGTACAGAATAATCATCACCAAACAAAAATCCAAATCCTTCTTTGCTTTCTCTGAATTTTATATACTGAATACCAGTATTTCCAAATGCAAATGCACCAATGGATTCTATCCCATCAGGTATTTCAATACTTTGCAATCTACGGCACCCGCTAAATGCATCCCGACCTATTTCTTTGATTGATTTGCTCATTCGTACACATCTTAAATTAGAATTATCAGAAAATGCCCCATCATTAATATATTTCACTGAATCTGGTATAATCACGCGCTTTAGTGTATCCTTACCCAAAAGATCGGAAGAGCGTCGTGTAGGGAAAGAGTGTTCT
>CANDKL010000235.1 GCA_947385255.1 uncultured Roseburia sp.
TCTCCCACTAAGTGGGTCATACATCTGGCAGAAAGCAATTTTCAAACACGCTCTAAAATAAAAACACAAAGGAGAACCCCTCTACTATGAAAAATTTCACCTATTATACCCCCACAAAAATTCTGTTCGGCAAGGGCTCGGAATCCGAAACTACCAAGCTGCTACGGGAATTTGGCGCCACAAGGGTCCTGCTTCACTACGGCGAAGGCAGCGCCGTGCGCTCCGGCCTGCTTGCCCGCATCGAAGAAATGTTAAAAGAAGCCGGCATCGCATATGTGACGCTCGGCGGGGTAAAGCCAAACCCCAGGCTCTCGCTGGTACACCGGGGCATCGCGCTGTGTAAAAAGGAGCAGGTCGATTTTATTCTGGCAATCGGAGGCGGCAGCGTCATTGACTCCGCAAAGGCAATCGGCTACGGCGTGGCCAATCCCGGGGAGGTCTGGGATTTTTATGAGCGGACGCGGATGCCCGTAGCCTGCCTGCCCGTCGGATGCATCCTGACCATTGCCGCCGCCGGGAGCGAAATGAGCGATTCCTCCGTCATCACCAACGAGGAGGAAGGAAAAAAACGCGGCTGCCACAGCGATTTTAGCCGCTGCAAATTCGCAGTCCTAAACCCGGAGCTGACCTGTACCCTGCCTGCCTACCAGACGGCAAGCGGCTGTGTGGATATCCTGATGCATACCATGGAGCGCTATTTTAATCAGGAGGAGAACATGGAGCTGACGGACGGGCTCAGCGAGCATCTGATGCGCACCGTCATAAAATGCGCCAAACTACTAAAAGATGACCCGAACAACTACAATGCCAGAGCCGAAGTCATGTGGGCAGGCTCCCTTTCCCATAACGGCCTGACCGGGTGCGGCACAGGAAGCGGCGACTGGGCTGCACATCAGCTCGAGCATGAGCTGAGCGCCATGTTCGACGTGGCGCATGGCGCGGGGCTTGCCGCCATCTGGGGCAGCTTTGCCAGATATGTCTGCGGGGACTGCCTGCCCCGTTTCGTCCGGTTTGCCTCCCAGGTGCACCAAATCGGCATCCAAGATCCGCAGGCGGCCGCCGAAAGCCGTGAGGCGCAGAAAGCGCTTGCGCTTGCGGGAATCGAAGCTATGGAGGATTTTTACCGCTCCATCGGTATGCCCGTTTCCATACACGAGCTGGGCATTGATTTAACGGACGGGCAGATTGATTTGCTTGCCGAACGATGCAGCTATGGGCAAACCCGGACGATCGGCGCCATGAAGAAATTGGCAAAGGACGATATGGCAAATATCTACCGGGCCGCGCGTTAACCGGCTGCAATCCGATTCCCCAGCTATATATAGAAAAAACGAAAAAAGGAGCATCCCTATGAGCACACAAAACCTGACCCTGCTGACCGATCTCTACGAGCTGACGATGATGCAGGGGTACTTTAAATCCGGCAATCAGGAAACGGTCGTATTCGACGCCTTCTACCGCAGTAATCCCTGCGGCGGGGGCTATGCCATCTGCGCCGGCCTTGCGCAGATCATAGATTACATCACAAATCTGCGTTTTTCCGATGAGGATCTTTCTTATCTAAGAAGCCTTGGGATTTTCGATGAAGATTTTCTCGCCTATTTGGAGGGCTTTTCGTTTTCGGGCGATATCTATGCCATCCCGGAGGGCAGCATTATCTTCCCCAGAGAACCTCTGTTAAAGGTCGTCGCACCGATTATGGAAGCGCAGCTAATCGAAACCGCCGTCTTAAACATCTTAAACCACCAGTGCCTGATCGCCACCAAGGCGGCCCGCGTCTGCTATGCCGCCAAGGGCGACGGCGTCATGGAATTTGGCCTGCGGCGTGCGCAGGGGCCGGACTCCGGCATTTACGGCGCAAGGGCTGCCATCATCGGCGGCTGTAAGGGAACGTCGAACGTCCTCGCGGGGAAGCTGTTCGACGTGCCGGTGCTCGGCACACATGCGCACAGCTGGATTATGAGCTTTCCGGACGAATATACGGCTTTTCAAAGATATGCCAGTCTCTATCCGTCTGCCTGTACGCTTCTGGTCGATACCTATGATACCTTAAAATCCGGCGTCCCCAACGCCATCCGTGTGTTTACCAAGATGAAGGAGGCAGGTATCCCCTTAACGAACTACGGCGTCCGTATGGACAGCGGCGATCTGGCGTATCTTTCCAAAAAAGTCCGCCGTATGTTAGACGACGCCGGCTTCCCCGATGCCGTGATCTCTGCTTCCAATGACCTGGACGAATATCTAATCCAGAGCTTAAAATTCCAGGGCGCTATGATTACCTCCTGGGGCGTCGGCACAAACCTGATTACTGCAAAGGACAACCCGGCCTTCGGCGGCGTTTATAAGCTTGCAGCCGTCAAAGCCCCGGACGGAAGCTTTTTGCCTAAGATCAAGCTCTCAGAAAACACCGAAAAGGTCACCAATCCCGGCAACAAAACGATTTACCGCATTTATGACAACGACACCGGCAAAATCCGCGCCGATTACATCTGCCTTGCAGGCGAAGCCTTTGATACGGAAGAAGACCTCATCCTCTTCGACCCGAACGAGCCCTGGAAGAAAACCCGCCTCGCCGGCGGAAGCTACCGCATGCATGAGCTCCTCGTTCCCATTTTCCAAAACGGGAAATGCGTATACACCTCTCCGGGCGTGATGGAAATCCAGGCCTTTTGCACCAGGGAAAAGGAGACCATCTGGGACGAAACCAAGCGCTTTGTAAATCCCGCCAAAATTTACGTCGATCTCTCCGACAGGCTCTACGAGATGAAACGGCAGCTCTTAAACGAAATGAACCAAATCTGACACAAAGGAACCGGCATATCAAAAATGAAAGAAGGTGACTTTCTATGACTGTAAAAGATATCCTGTCTGGCGAATCAGAATACATTGAGTTTAAACAGGAAGTTCCGAAAAAAAGTGAAGTATATATGAAAACGGTAGTTGCATTTGCAAATGGCAGCGGAGGAAAAATTATATTTGGTGTGGAAGACAATACACTTAAAGTGTTGGGAATCAATCAGGAAGATGCATTCTCCATAATGGATCAAATTACTTCAGCAATCTGTGACAGTTGTTTACCAATGATTATGCCTATTGTAACATTGGCTTCTATTGAGGAAAAGGTTGTTATTGTTGTAAATATAATGCCAGGCAGCCAACGGCCATATTATCTTAAGGCAAAGGGAAAGGAAAACGGAACTTATATACGAGTATCGGGTACTACCAGGTTAGCTGACACGTTTATCGTAAAAGAATTGGAGTTTGAAGGTTCCAATCGGTGTTTTGACCAGACCTATGCGGCACCGGAAGAATGTGTTACAGAGGATGAGATAAACCATTTGTGCAATAGGATGTATCAATATGCGGTAGAACATTGTAAATCTGAGGAGACATCAGAGAGGATTTGCCGACCGTCAAAGCAAAATCTGTTAAGCTGGGGGTTTTTGGTTAAGCGGCGAGATAAGTATTACCCTACCAATGCTTTCTTGCTTATGACGAGCAATTTATTTCCTCAGGCAACCATTCAATGTGCTGTATTTAAGGGGAAAGACAGAAATGTATTTATCGATCGGAGAGAATACAATGGGGATATTGTGGCACAGCTGGATGCCGCGTATGAATATGTCCTGCGCAACATAAATATGAGTTCGGAAATAAATGGATTATATCGAGCAGATATATACGAATTACCAACAGACTGCATCAGAGAGATGATTTGTAATGCCGTGGTTCATCGAAGCTACCTGCATCCCTCAAGCATACAAGTAGCAGTGTATGATAATCGTGTGGAAGTGACCTCACCGGGGATGCTGTTTGGAAGTTTAAGATTGGAAGATATAAGAGAAGGAATTTCTATACCAAGGAATCGGGCATTGGTATATGCGTTTACGTATATGAATATTATGGAGCACTGGGGCAGTGGGATTCCAAGGATTATCAGAAGATGCCGGGAACTTGGGCTAGACGAGCCGGAATTAATAGAAATTGCAGGAAGCTTTCGAATAAATTTATTCCGATTTTCTGATAAAACCAGAGTTGGAAAAAGTACGGATAAAGTACGGATAAGTACGGATAAAGTACGGATAAATACAGATACACTACATGACAAATATAAAAAGATCATTCATTATACAGAAGAAAAAGGAACAATAACAAATAAAGAAGTTCAGAATCTACTCAATGTAAAGGATTCACGTGCATTAAAAATATTAAGGGAACTGGTAGAGGCAGGAATATTGAAAAAAGAAGGGAAATTGAAGGGAAGCTATTACAAATTGAAATAATTTGTGGAACCGGCAGACAAGGCGTCCGCCGGTTCCTTTTTTCTGCCTGAGCCTCTCCTGAAAGGCGCCTGCCGCTGTGACAGAGCCGCTTGCCCAAACGGTTCCCTACCGTTCGCTCTCCTTACGCATCCGCGTCAATATCCTCCGCTCCATCCGCGACACCTGCACCTGGCTCACCCCCAGCACCGAAGCCACCTGCACCTGCGTCATCTCTTTAAAATACCTCAGCTCAATCAGCTCCTTTTCCTTCTCGTCCAGCTCCCCCAAAAGCTGCTCCAACAACAGATGGTTCACTAACTCCTCTGTCTTCGGCATCCCGCCCCCGGACACCTGATCCACCAGGTAAATCTCACTGTCGTCCGACTGGTACACCGGCTGGTAAATGGATGCGACCTCTCCGTTTGCCTCCATCGCCTCTACTATATCCTCCACACAAAGCCCAATCTCCTCTGAAATCTCCTGCAGTGTCGCATCCCTTCCATACCTCTGCGACAACGCGTCGGACGCCTTTTTCACCTTCCAGCCATTCTCCTTTAATGACCGGGAAACCTTCATCATACTGCTGTCCCGCAGAAAACGCTTAATTTCCCCCATAATCATTGGAACTGCATATGTAGAAAATTTCACCTCATAAGCAACCTCAAATTTGTCAATCGCCTTCATCAGCCCGATACAGCCAATCTGGAACAGCTCTTCCCTTTCATGCCCACGGTGCTCAAACCGCCGCACAATGCTCCATACCAGCCCCATATTATCCGAAATCAGCTTGTCCCTTGCCTCTTTATCCCCTGCGTGTGCCTGCTTAATAAGAGCTATCACCGCATCCATCC
>CANDKL010000236.1 GCA_947385255.1 uncultured Roseburia sp.
ATGGAGCGAGTATATTGACGGTGCGGATCCGGTATTTGACGAGGAGACGACGGTTCATATCGGTACCGATGAATTTCACGGCGGCGGAAGCCAGAGCAACGAGTATTTCCGTGCGTTTTCCGACGAGCTGATTACCTTTATCCAGGACAGCGGCAGAACGGTGCGCATGTGGGGCTCGCTGACCAATAAAAAGGGCGATACGCCGGTAACGGCAAAGGGTGTGCAGGCCAATATCTGGAGCGTGGATTACGGCAGGCCGAAGGAGATGTATGATTTGGGCTACGGACTGATCAATACGGTGGACCGGTGGCTTTATATGGTTCCGAACGGAACGGAGGGCCGGGGCATGTACAACGATTATCTGAATGTACAGGGGCTTTACAATCAATGGGAGGTCAATACGATGTATGAGGACACCGCCCATGGCTATACGCTTCCGGCAGGAGACGAGCAGATGCTGGGAGCCTGCTTTGCCGTATGGCATGACAATATTGATACCCGGGCCAGTGGAATTTCCCAGTACGATTCGTTTTTGCGATTTTTGGATACCGCTCCGGTGTTTGCCGAAAAGCTCTGGGGAGACGGCGCGAAGCAGAGGAGCTACGCTGCGTTTGCAGAGTCTGCCGCAGCGGCGAATACGGCGCCGAATACGGTGATTGGGGCCGGGAATGCGTATGAGACGAATACTATCGCCGAATATACGTTTGAGGATACGCTCACACAGGATGAAAGCGTCAACGGCTATACGCTGGGACAGGCCGTCCATGCCGCGGCGTCTTCGGAGGACGGAGAAGGCACCTTAAGACTAAACGGCAAGGAAAGCTATGTGGAGACGCCGTTTGACAGGATAGAGCCGGGAGCCGTTTTGACGATGAAGGTGAAAATGGACGCAGACGCCGAGGGCGAGCAGATCCTCTGCGAATCGAAGGGCAAATTCGGGACGGACGGCGCATATGCGATCAAGGCGGCGGTAAAGCAGACCGGGAAGGTCGGATTTTCCAGGGAAGGGCACGATTATTCGTTTGATTATCAGCTCCCCGCCGGAGAATGGGTAGAGCTGTCGTTTTGCAGCGGAGAGAATAAATCCGTTTCCCTGCGTGTAAAGGATGCGGACGGAGAACGGGTGTATGACAATCCGAAATTCTATTTTAAAAACCATCCGGACACGGAGATGAGCGCTTCAAAGGGAAATGCCCATGTGAATACGCTTTTAATCCCGTTTGGGCATATCGGAAGTGAGTCCGACAGCTTTAAAGGCCAGGTGGCGCAGATTACGCTGACCGGCACAAGGAGCACAGGGGAAGGAATCGGGGCGGCAGAGCTGAAGGCGAAGCTGGAGGAATACGAAGCTTACCGGAGAGACGATTATCTGGATGCCGGCTGGAGGGCATTTGAACGGGCGCTTGCGTGTGCAAGGCAGGTACTTTCGGACGCGGACAGCACAGGACAGGAGTATCAGCTTGCCGCACAGAGTCTGCAGCAAAAGGCCGAAGGGCTGATGGCAGCGAATATCCTGTCGGATACGGAAGCGGGGCAGTATCGGCTCGCATCGGCCCTAAAAGCCGTAGAGGCGAAGCAGATTCAGGCTGCAGATTATACCGATGAATCGATGGCGGTATACAACCGGACTGTTTCGGCGGCAAAGGCAGCTCTTGTAAAGGGAAATCCTACGGTGCAGGAGCTAACGGAGGCGCTCTCCGCCCTTCAGAATATGAAGCTTGTGACACGGGCTTCGGCGAAGCGGGACGAGCTGACAAAGGCAGCGGCGGAGGCCAGGCAGAAGCTTGCCAACACGGCAGGCTGTACCGCCGCTTCGGTGGAAGCGCTTAAGCAGGCGTTAAAAATAGCGGAGGATATCCTTGCAAATCCAAATGCGGCGCTGGCACAGCTTACGGCCGCACTGGATGCCTTAAACGGGACATCCCTTGTTCCGGAAACGTCTGGCAGCCAGGAGCAAAAGCCGGCTGAAAGTAAGGGGCTGCAAAAGGGGCAGAAGGCCGTATTGGGCGGTATGACCTATCAGGTGACGGACGCGGATAAAAAAGAAGTGACGCTTGTAAAGGGTAAAAATACGAAAACGGTTCGGATTGGCAAGGCGGTCAGCCTGGACGGCATTTCCTGCAAAATTACAGGGATTGCAGGAGGCGCGTTTAAAAACGATAAGAATGTGAAGACGGTATCGGTCGGCGCCAATGTAAAGAGCATCGACAAAAATGCGTTTGCAGGCTGCAGTGCGCTTTCTGCCGTAACGCTTGGCAAAAATGTGAAGGCAATCGGCAAGAAGGCCTTTTATAACTGCAAAAAGCTAAAGAAGGTAACGCTGCAGGGCAAAGCCGCGCCGTCGGTCGGGAAGAACGCGTTTGGAAAAACGGCGTCCGGGATCCGTGTACAGGCAAAGAAGCTGAGCAAAAAGGCGCGCGCCTCGCTGTTAAATAAGCTGAAGAAGACCGGAGGCATGAAGGGCGGTGCAAAAATAAATTAAGCAACGGAGACAGGCAGAGTTTTGAATATTCATTAAATTTCTGGTATTTTTTAAAAATAAATTGAAAAATATGAAATATGCCTGTATAATTACAGTATCAATTTTTTTAGGATAAAGGAGGGTATTTATGTTTCATGCGAAATGGAAACGGGCAGGGAGCTGGCTTTTGACCTTTGGTCTGGCGCTGGGTTCCGTACCGCTGTTACCGGTTACGGCAGAAGCAGCGGATATTACAGGAGAGATGCAGAGTGTGTTAGACAGTCTGGATGCTCCGGAGGTGTCGGCGCAGGACGCGTCGATTGATATGCCGAATACGCCGGCGGGTGTGAGCCTTCGCTTCTGTGCGGATTATGAGCAGGTAGTCGGAGAGGACGGAACCATTTACAAACCGCTTACAGACAAGAAGATCAAAGGCTTTTATGAGGTAACGCAGGGCGAGGCCTCTGCCAAAACGAGTGAATTTACATTTACGGTGCCGGGCCTGTATTCCGGCGATTCAGGCGTCAATGAAAAGCCGGCTGTGATTCCGGAGCTTCAGGAATGGTACGGCGGGACAGGCTCGTTTGTCGCTTCGTCTAAGAGCAGGATCCTTGTAGCAGATAACGAGCTTATGGATGTGGCGAACAAATTTGCAGAGGATTACAAGGACATTACAGGGATGGCTATCAGCGTGGTAAACGGCGCAGGGGAGGCCTCTAGGGTAGGCGACTTCTCCATGGCCTTAGTCGGCGAGGAAGCAGGGCTTGACAAAGAAGGCTATACGATTGATATCGGAAATACGGCAGTCATTGAGGCGGAGGAGCCGACCGGCGCATACTGGGCGACCAGGACGATCCTTCAGATTTTAAAGCAGACAAATGGCAGCATTCCGAAGGGCCAGGTGAGGGATTATCCGAAGTACGAGGTCCGCGGATTCAGCTTTGATATCGGCAGAAAGCCGTTTTCGCTGGATACCGTATATCAGTTTGCAGAAAATATGGCCTGGTATAAGATGAACAGCTTTCAGCTTCACTTAAGCGACAACCTGATTTTCCATGAGGATTATGCGACGCTGGAGGAAGCGGCGGAGCAGTCCTATGCAGGCTTCCGTCTGGAGTCTGACGTGATCAGCGATGAAACCGGAAAATCTGCAACCTCCGAGGATATGTACTATACCAAAGAGGAGTTCCGTACCTTTATTCGGGACTGCAGGGTTATGGGCGTGGATGTTGTGCCGGAATTTGACATGCCTGCACATGCGCTTCCGTTTACCAGGGCATTTCCGAAATTTATGACCAAAAAAGCGGGCGGCGGCCACAAGTATTTGATTGAGGAGATCAATCTGGAGCAGGAGGGCGCTACGGAATGGGCGCAGAGTATATGGAACGATTATTTTGAAGGTCCGGATCCGATTTTTGACGAGGAGATGACCGTACATATCGGTACCGACGAATATCACGGCACGGACGGCCAGGCAGGAAAAGAATTATTCCGTAAATTCTCGGATGATATGATTCGGTTTGTACAGGGTAAGGGACGGAAGGTCCGCATGTGGGGAAGCCTGACCAACAAGTCGGGTACGACGCCGGTGGCCTCCGAGGGCGTACAGCTGAATATCTGGAATACCAGCATCTATGCAAATCCGAAGGATATGTACGATTTGGGCTACGACCTGATTAATACGCTCGAAGGACCGAACTACATCGTTCCGGCGGCGGGATATTACAACAACTACATCAACACCGACAATATTTATTCGAACTGGCAGCCGAATGTCATAGGCAATCTGACTGCAAGTGCAGGCGACGACCAGATTCTCGGCGGCTGCTATGCGATCTGGCATGACAGTATTGATACCCGTGCAAACGGAATTTCGGAATACGATTCCTTTGACCGCTTCTTTAAAGCAGTGCCGGCTTACAGCGCAAAGCTCTGGGGCGATGCGAAGGACCGGAAGTACAACGACTTTATGCAGCTTGCTGCCAAAACGGGGACTGCACCGAATACGAATATGTATGCCGAGGTGGATTATAATACGGGCATGATCGCCAACTATACCTTTAACGGGGATTTGATGAAGGATTCCAGTGTAAACGGCTATCATCTGACGGAGTCGGAGAATATCAGCGTATCCGGTGTCGGGAACAGCCAGTCGCTTTACTTAAAGGGCGGCGCAAGCTATGCAGAAACACCGCTTGATAAGATTGGCGGCGGCGCCGTGCTCACAATGGAGGTGAAGATGGATGCGGACGCGCAGGGCGAGCAGATCCTCTGTGAATCTAAGGATGAGTTCGGCGCCTACGGTACCTATGCAATCAAGGCTTCTCAGAAAGGAACGGGCCAGGTAGGATACTCAAGAGAGGGATATAATTTCTCCTTTGATTATACGCTTCCGACGAATGAGTGGGTGGAGCTGTCCTTCCACAGCGGACAGGACAGTGTAGCGCTCTATGTCAACGGAGAGCTCGTAGACGACAATCCGGATATCTATTTTGAAAATCATCCGGCGACAGAGCTGACGGCTACGCTGAAATCCAAAAGAATTACCAAGACCGATACGATGTTAATCCCGATTGGACGCATCGGAAGTAAGACAAAGAGCTTTCAGGGAGAGATTGATTCGATTACCATAACCGGTTCTAAG
>CANDKL010000237.1 GCA_947385255.1 uncultured Roseburia sp.
CACAGTAGAGAACACTCTTTCCCTACACGACGCTCTTCCGATCTCGACAATCCTGCCCGCCTCAGAAATCACAAAGCTGCCTGTCCCTCCATGCCATTCCTGCAGCGCCGGAATCACATCCGGCTTAGCGTTCTCACCGGTGCCGGCCGGATACTGTCCCGGAACCGTTACGGTATATTCCGCTGTTTTCGCAACGGACCCGTCGGCGGCAGTCACTTCATAAAAGCCCTTGATCTCCTTTTCCTCAAGCGGCTCATAAATCACGCCGTCCTCGCCGATCACCTGCTCATAATCTGCCAGAAAGCGTACCGAACCGCCCGGCACAGCAGGCATAGCAATCTCACGATCTCCCGCCGCTATCACAGGCGCCGGAATATCTGCCGCAATCTCCTCCGCCTCGAAAGCCCTTTGTCCCGTCTCTGCAGCCTCTGCCGAACACGGCGCCGCCGAACACAAAAGGCTAAAAGACAGTACAAAGGCTCCTATTGTCTTCTGTTTTCTTCGCAACATAAATTTACCCCCTCTTGTTTTGATATATCCACTATACACCATTTCAGAGGAGGTTTCAATTTCATTTATCATCTAAAACAACACAGCCGTAACCGTTCAGCCTACGACTTCACTGTTACGCGCAGCCCCTTCTTCCAAAAACCAGGTTCACCTCTGCGCACAGCATCATAATATACATCCCAAAATAAAGCCACAGCATGACAAGCACCACTGCCGTCAGGCTCCCGTACATCGAAAACCCGTTAAAATAATCCATATAAACAGAAATCCCAATCGAAAAAAGATACCAGATCACAGCACAGAGCACCGCCCCCGGAAACTGGTTGCGCAGTGTAATCCTCCCCTTTTCAAGCTCCTTGTAGTTCGGCAGCGTCCGGTAAAAAATCGTAAAAACGCAGCTCATCACTCCCATCATAATCACTCCGCGCAGCCGGAAAAACAGCTCGGTCGCCTCTGACAAGAACGGGACATATCCCAAAAGCATCTCGTGTATGCCGTTTCCAAAGACCAAAAGCACCAGAGCCGCTACGATTGCCACCAGAAAAACCGCCATATAGACGACCGCCCAGAAGCGCCGGACAAGCCAGTTCCTTGTCTCTTCTATCCCGTAAATCCGATTTAAGCCCGACGCCACATACTGCACCCCCTTTGCAGAGGACCAGATGGCCGCCACGGCGGATGCCGATACAATCCCTATGGATTTGTGATAAACCTCGTTGATAATGGATATCACAAACGGGGCAATGTATTCCGGCATCAGATTGTTAACATATTTTAACAGCATCGCCTCCGAAACAACCGTATACTTTAACAATGCGCTGAACAGCATCAAAAACGGAATCAGGGAAAGGATCAGAAAAAAAGCCGACTGTGCTGCAAATGCACTGATATTGTCCTCCCTGCACTTTTCCACAAATACCCTTGTTCGGTTTATAAGGCTCCAGATTCCCATAGCCGTCTCTCCTTATTTTTATGATGCCGGAATGGCCTTAAGCTCTATGCCGGAAAAGAAAAACTGCAGTATTTCCGCACAGGTTTTTCCCTCTGCAGCCATCGCCCCGGCTCCGTTCTGGCTCATGCCGATCCCGTGTCCGTAGCCGCCGCCGGACAGGGAATAGGTTCCGTTTTCGGACAGTACAAGCGTCGTATATGCGCTTGGGAGCAGCGCCTGTTCCCGTTTGCTGCCGTCTGCTAAAACCAGCTCGGTAACGCCCGCCCCTAACAGCGCACGGATATTGTATTCATTCCCCACAAGAACCGTTCCTTTTTTGTAGGTCAGCTTCAGCTGTAAAATCACGCCGTTTGCGCTGCGCTTTTTAATACGTATGCTTTTTAATTTTCCAAACTGCTCCATTCCTTCTGTCTGCTTCTTTTTTGCATTCAAAAATACAATATCCTGCGGCGTCCGTTCCTTACGCGCCGTTAAAATTTCCCGGATTTTCTTCTGAACCTCTTTTGAAGAATAATCGCCAACCGCATTCCACCGAAAATAGGGTGTGGCGCTTTCATAAAACGTCTCGTCCGGCGCTGCGATAAACTGTGCAAAGGCTTCCTCCGACGACAGGTCCGGTTCTCCGCCGCCCGCCTTTACCACACTGCTGTGCAGGTACCCGTATTTGGGATCCTCTGTCAGATTCCAGGTATCTCCGTTGCCCGTCACACCTGCAGAGGTAGAAAAATAGTAAGCCTCTGCTGTTTCTCCCTGAAAACACATGACTGTCCCGGCGGTATCCCAGACGGCCGCCGTGGTCTTTTCATCCCGGTCCTGCTTATTGTATACCTGATAATTCGTCGAATCATCCACATGTGCGCCAAATGCCGCATAATCCCCGCGCTCCAGCTGGATATACGCATAGCTTCTGGCGCAGATTGCCTGTGCCTTCAATGCCTCCGGCTCATAACGGCTGGGCATTTCGCTCGGTACGACGGAGCACAGATACTGCTCAATCGGCAGCTCGCTTACTACAGTAAAGCCCTCCGGATAGCTCCGCAGCTCTAAGCTCCCCTGGTATCCCTTCGATACCGCATTGCCCGACGCATCACACAAAAACAGCTCTCCGTTCTCCTCCGACGGTGTGATCCGAACGCCCGTTACGCCCTCTGCAAACAGCTCGCTTGCTTTTACCGGCGTATCCGCAGCTATTTCCGTCACAGCTTCATTCTGTGCAGCCGCCGCAGGCGTGTTCGAACGAATACAAACCTCTCCCCGATAAGCTCCGCCGTCCTCGGCCAGAAGGAGCACGCGTATCCGGCTCAGCTGCGCCGGCTGTTCAAGGAGAACTGCCTCCACCCGTTCGGCAGCCACCACGTACTTTACCTGCATATTCGCAATGACAATGTCCGAAAGCTCCTTTTCCTCCACGGTTCCGTAGGTCTTATAGACCGGAAGCTCCGCAGAACGGCTGATCGGCCCGTAGCCCTCGATCTCAATGGTGTCCTCGTTTACGGCAATCAAATCTCCCTGAATGGTGTCCTCCTTTACCTGCACCCTGGCAACTGCTCCATCCTCCCAGAGCAGGTCGCAGACACGGCCCTCTACCTGCGCAGGATCCTCTATGGAAAGCGTCAGAGTATACTGTTCCCCCTTTGCCAGAAATTCCAGATTTCCTCCCTGTGCGCTTTTGACATAGACATTGGACAACACAGCCTGACTGCTCTTTAAGCTGCGGATACCGATGATCGTTTTGTCCCTTCTATAAAAGCTCATCGCTGTCATCGGCTCTGTTTTCAGTCCCTCCAAATGAAATCCATATGTACCCGAAGCGCATACCAGCGTATCGGCCTCTTTTTTTAAAATCACCTCATCCGCTGCGCTCACAGCGCCCGCTTCATCCAGCAGATCCAGCAGCTGCTCATATACCGCATTCCAGCCTGCACGGTCTATCGTATCCGCATCTGCATCCAGGGAAATATATTCTGTGCTCCCGGTCTGCTCCAGGATCCAGCCCACCATTTCCGGCGTGACAATTTCCCCGAACTCCTGCTCTTTTATTTTTTCCTCCCACTCTTCTCTGCTATAATAATAAAAATCCAAAAGTGCGGGCAGCTCCTTTACCTGTACATATTCCTCCGCATACCGATATTCCTCCTTCTGCCTGTCCTTGCCTGTTCCCGGACCAAACAGAAGAAAAAGCCCAATGCAGATGATGCCGATTCCAATCAGCCATAATTTCGTTTGATTCTTCACACCGTACTCCTTATACATTGCAGGATCATTCAGATAAAAAGAAGCTGCATGTAAAGCAGCTTCTTTCATTTGTATGCTGTCATCCGTACATTTATGATTTCTCTTTTGTACTCTGTAAATCTTCTGTACCTCAAACTCTTCTGTGTCCTGCATACTTATCTTTTGCTATTTCAGGGACGGCTCTAAGGCCGTCCTTTCAAAAATCCCAAAATGCCGTTTCCTGCAATTTTGAGTCCTAGCCAAAGCCAGGTGGGTAACCGCAGCATCTCTTCTGCCTTCCGCTGCTACTTACGTGGCGGCCTGACATCCAATCAGCGATATAGGGAACCCGTAAAAAAAATGTAGGTTCAAAATAGCAGGGTATCGAACACCCCAGGATTCATGTTCGGCTCATGTAAAACATTATACCTTACTATTCCACATTTTTCAATGCAAAATACATAAAAAAATAAGGGAAGCACAGACATGATTCCCTTATTTTGTAAACGATATCATTTTACTTTAAATTAAAGGGTTGCAGCCTCATCTACAATCTTCTTTAATGCAGCCAGAGCCTCATCCGGCAGCTTGTCGTAGCCGTCCTTCTTGGTCGCGAAATCCTCGACAGCCTTTACGCGGTTCTCCATTGCATTCTTCAATGCAGCCACATAATCCTTATCCTCCAGGTTCGGCTTAAAGTCACCGGTCTTTCCGGACCAGTCATACATAATTTCAATATCCTCAAACGGTCCCCAGCCCTCGAAGCTTGCTTTCCCTTCTACGATCGTTTCCAGAATGCCCAGCGTATCGGCCGGTTTTACCTTGGTGCCCATGAAATCGCCTGTATTTACAATATAGCAGTCTACATTCTTCTCTTCTACCAGCTTCTTAAACTTCTCATAGTCATTGACCAGCGGATAGGTACGGAACGGGTTTGCGTAAGGAACGATGCGAAGCGCATTTAAGTCTGTTCCTGCCGCTACACGCTCTGCGGTAGAGGTCTTCGTCGCTAAGGTCGCCCCCATAACGGATGCCAGTGCAGCGCCCTTTAATTTTACAACCGGCGGAATGGTCGGATCCTTCATAATCCAGAAGATTGCATTTACCGGAGCTTCGATCTTATCCACACGGTTCGGCGACCACAGCTTCGACTTAATCGCACGGCCGTTGCCGTTGCGGATATCCTCTGTTACTAACTGGATCTTACCCTCGGAGTCCATCGTTGCAGAGCAGTTCTGTGCAGATAATAAATATTTGTTATCCGCACAGCCGGTCGGATAATCTGCTGTCTTATCAAAATAGGTCGGCTCTAACGCTATGGAAGAGCAGGTATCGGAATTGATAATAAACGCATCGTCATGCAGTACGGTAATCGGATACTTGCCGCCGTGCTTTGCATGGG
>CANDKL010000238.1 GCA_947385255.1 uncultured Roseburia sp.
TCTCCCACTAAGTGGGTCATACATCTGGCAGAAAGCAATTTTCAAACACGCTCTAGCAACAGTTTCTATACTTATTATTATGACCCGATATCTGTAACGGCAGATATACCGGAACGGTTGTGATATTCAGGCATTTGGAGGAGGTGGTGTTTGCCGATAACCAGCTTAAGTCCGCTTCCTTCGGATCCGCAGGCCTTTAAAAAACGCCGGTCCTTAGCGCGTGGCGATTGCCTGCAATCGTCACACGCTTAGTACCGCTGCGTTTTTTACGAGCGCAAGCGTGCCGGAGGAGCCGAAGGAAGCGGACTTAAGCGTCACCATCGAATCACCCACCCCCAAATACCCACCTATCTGTTACGACGCCGCAATATTATTTCCTGTATAAAGCTGATAATACTTCCCTTTTTCCTCCAAAAGCTCCTCATGCGTCCCCTTCTCAATCACATATCCATTCTCCAGTACCACGATACAATCGCTGTTTTTAACCGTAGAAAGCCTGTGCGCAATCACAAAGGTGGTACGCCCCTTCATCAGCTTATCCATCCCATCCTGCACAATCCGCTCTGTTCGGGTATCAATTGAGCTGGTCGCTTCGTCTAAAATCAGCGCCGGCGGATCCGCGACTGCCGCCCTGGCAATGGCAAGAAGCTGCCTCTGCCCCTGGCTTAGGCTTGCGCCGTCGCCGTGCAGCACCGTATCATAGCCCTGTGGCAGACGCCGGATAAAGCCGTCCGCATTGGCCAGCTTTGCCGCGGCAATGACCTCCTCGTCTGTGGCGTCCAGCCGCCCGTAGCGGATATTTTCCATTACGGTATTCGTAAACAAATGCGTATCCTGCAGTACCATCCCGAGGGAATGGCGCAGATCCTCTTTTCGAATTTTATTGATATTAATGCCGTCGTAACGGATTTTTCCGTCGGAAATATCGTAAAAGCGGTTAATCAGATTGGTAATCGTCGTCTTTCCGGCTCCGGTAGAGCCTACAAACGCAATTTTCTGACCAGGCTTTGCATACAGGCGCACGTCGTGCAGCACGTTTTTTTCCTCCGTATAGCCAAAGTCCACGCCGTCCAATACCAGATCACCCTGCTGACGCACGTAATCCGTTGTTCCGCTGTCCTTATGAAAATGCTTCCATGCCCAGATGCCGGTACGCTCCTCTGTTTCGGTGAGCCTGCCGTTTTCCTCCTTTGCATTGACCAGCGTAACATAGCCGTTGTTTGCCTCCGGCTCCTCGTCCAAAAGGGCAAAGACACGCTGCGCGCCTGCTAAGGCCATCACGATGCTGTTCAGCTGCTGGCTGACCTGGTTAATGGGCATATTAAAGCTTTTGTTAAAGGTCAAAAAGCTCGCAAGGCCGCCGATCGTAAGGCCGGTCAGGTTGTTTGCGGCAAGGATTCCGCCCACCAGGGCACAGAGCACATAGCTGATATTGCCAATCTGCGCGTTTAACGGCATCAGGATGTTGGCATATTTGTTCGCCTGGTATGCGCTTTCAAACAGCTTTTCATTTAATTCACAAAACCGCTCCTTACTCTCCTCCTCGTGGCAGAATACCTTCACCACCTTCTGCCCCTCCATCATTTCCTCAATATAGCCGTTTACCGTCCCGATATCGGCCTGCTGGGCGATAAAATAGCTGCCGCTTGCGCCTGCGACCTTTTTGGTTGCAAAAAGCATAACCACGACCATCACAAGCGTCACCGCTGTCAACGGAATATTCAGCCGTATCATACTCACCAGAACAGATACGATCGTAATACTGCTGGACAAAAGCTGCGGCATACTCTGGCTTATCATCTGGCGCAGCGTATCAATATCGTTCGTATAAACCGACATGATATTGCCATGGGAATTCGTATCAAAATATTTGATCGGCAGCTTTTCCATATGGGCAAACAAATCGTCGCGCAGGCGGCGCAGCGTGCCCTGTGTCACGTAAATCATAATCCGGGTATACGCATAGGTGCTGAACACGCCTATGGCATAAAAGCCCCCAACGCGGATAATTGCGTGAAACAAATTTGTAAAATCCGGATTTTCACTTCCAATCAAAGGCATAATATAGACGTCAATCAGCGTTTTCAAAAAGAGTGTTCCCTGCACGTTTGCAAGTACGCTGATAAAAATACAGACAACAACCGCCGCGCAGGCCAGGCTGTAATTCTTTAGCACATAGGAAAGCAGGCGCTTTAACAGCTTTCCTGGATTCTCGATTTTATTTCTGCCCCGCGGCATTGCTCTTCTTCCATGCATTGGACCTGCCATTACGCATCACCTCCGTTTTCATCAAAATCTCCCTTGCCGCTCATCTGAGACTCGTATACGTCGCGGTAAATTTCATCGGACGCCATCAGCTCCTCATGTGTTCCGAAGCCATGTACGGTTCCGTTCTCCATCACAATGATCCGGTCTGCGCTCTGGATGCTGGAAATTCGCTGTGCAATAATTAGCTTTGTCGTGTCCGGAATCTCCTCCGCAAAGGCCTTCCGAATTCTGGCGTCCGTCGCCGTATCGACAGCGCTGGTGCTGTCGTCCAAAATCAGAATTTTCGGCTTCTTCAAAAGCGCCCTTGCAATACACAGCCTCTGCTTCTGGCCTCCGGAAACATTGGCGCCTCCCTGCTCGATATGCGTCTCATATTTTTCCGGCATCTTCTGGATAAATTCGTCCGCACAGGCCAGCTTACAGGCGCGGATGCACTCCTCCTCGCTGGCATTTTTATCGCCCCAGCGCAGATTTTCCAGAATCGAACCGCTGAACAGTACGTTTTTTTGCAGGACAACGGCAACCTCGTTGCGCAGCGTTTCCAAATCGTAGCTGCGGACGTCTTTGCCGCCGACCTTAACGCTGCCCTCCGTTACGTCATACAGGCGGCTGATCAGATTGACCAGGCTGGTTTTCGCGCTTCCCGTGCCTCCGATAATTCCGATGGTTTCCCCGGCGCGGATGTCTAAATCAATGCCGGAAAGCACCGGACGTTCGTTGTCTTTATGATAGGAGAAGGACACATGTTCAAAGGAAATGCTGCCGTCCTTTACCTGCAGCTTTGGCTTCTCTGGATTTACCAGATCGGCTTTTTCATTTAAAACCTCTACGATACGCTCCGCACTCGCCATACTCAGCGTAATCATGACAAATACCATGGAAAGCATCATCAGGCTCATTAAAATATTCATACAGTAGGTCAGCAGATTCATCAAATCGCCGGTCGATAAGCTGTCCTGTACAATCATCTGTGCTCCAAGCCAGCTGATCCCAAGAATACAGCCATACACCGTAAACTGCATAATTGGGGCGTTCCACGCCACAATGGATTCTGCCTTTAAAAACATCCGGTATAAATTGCTGCTGGCCTTATGAAAGCGTCCGATTTCATAGTCCTCGCGTACAAATGCCTTGACCACACGGATTCCCGTAACATTTTCCTGCACGCTGGCATTCAAATCATCGTATTTGCGGAATACCTGATTAAAATATTTCATCGCATTCCGGATGATCACCATCAGGATAAGTCCCAAAAAGATCACCGCGATCAGATATACCGACGCAATTTTTGCATTGATCCAAAAGGATATGCACAGTGCGCAGATCAGGCTCGCCGGTGCACGCATACACATACGCAGAATCATCTGATAAGCATTTTGAATATTGGTCACATCTGTTGTCATACGTGTGACAAGCCCTGCCGTGCTGAACTTGTCGATGTTGGAAAACGAAAAGGTCTGAATATTTTCATACATGGCCTCCCGCAGGTTCTTCGCAAACCCCGCCGAAGCCCTAGCGCCGTATTTGCCTCCCATAACTCCTGCAAACAGGCCGACTGCCGCGGCTATGGCCATAAGCGCACCCATTTTACAAATGTGTGCAACGTCGCCCGTCTGCACCCCGTCGTCCACAATGGATGCCATCATCAGCGGGATCACCATTTCCATCACTACCTCTAAAATCATATAAAGCGGCGTACGGATAGAATCGGCCTTAAACTCCTTCACCTGTGCCCCAAGCGTTTTCAGCATTATGCGATCATCTCCTTACTTCATTAAATTTTGTTTGATTTTATCCAACAAAAATAAGAGCTGCTCTTTTTCATCTGCCGTAAGGTTCTCCTCCAGCCTCTGGTGAAACTGTTCGATTTCACGCCAGGTACGCTCCGAAAGCCGTTTCGCCTGCTCGGTCAGGACAATTTTTTTGAGCCTGGCGTCCCGGCTGACCGGAATGCGTAAAATAAGCCCCTTTTGCTCAAAGCTCTGCAGCATAACGGTGACGGTAGAACGCCGGAGTGAAAACTCTTTTTCAATGTCACGCTGGAAAATCTCGCCCTGTTCGGCATGGCTCATGATATAGCCCATAATGGCATGCTGTACGCCTGTCATGCCGTCGCATTCCGACGATGAAAATGTGGTATCGAGCTTCCTGCGGATCAGATGAGAAATGCTTTTGATTTCGTATCCGATGTATCGTTTCTCTTCCATTGGATTCCCTCTTTTAAGCTCCCATTTGTGGGACAAATTGTTAGATTTCTAACATATTCTGTTAGGTGACTAACATTATACGCAAAACGAATGAAAAAGCAATTGGGAGAATTTACAAAATATGCCGGAAGAAATGCGATCTGTTTGGTAATTTTTCCAGGCAAACCAAAAGAGCCGATATCTCGGCTCTTTAAAACAGGAATTACATCTTCTGCACAATCTCCATCATCTCTGTAATCCTTTGCTCATACGTATGAAGCGCGCAGACCTTGCGGTATCCGCTCTCCGCAATCTGCTTCCGCTCCTCCTCATGCGCCAGATAATACCCGGCCAGCTCCACAAGCTCCTCCACGCTTTCAAAGCAGACCAAATCCTCCTTATGCTTGAAATAATACGGAATCTCCGCCTGAAAATTGGTCATTAAAAATCCCTTGCAGCCCAGCACATCCCAGATCCGCAGCGGCAGGCCGCTTTTGATGTTGGGAATAGTAAAATTCAAATTGATTTTCGACCCGTAGAATACCTTCGGCATCTCGCTCCAGTAATCCAGCGATCCGCCGTAGCGCACCCG
>CANDKL010000239.1 GCA_947385255.1 uncultured Roseburia sp.
GCTGTGACTGGAGTTCAGACGTGTGCTCTTCCGATCTGCAGCTTAACCGCTCCTGAACTGACAGACAACACAGAAGCCAAGACGCCGACCAGTATCACAGTAGACTGGGAAGCAGTAGAAGGGGCAACCTCCTATGAGCTGAAGATCGACGGCAGGCTCAATACGGTTGAAGGCGATGCGTTAAGCTTTACCTATAGGGATTTAGACTATGCTTCCGCGCATACATTCCAGATCCGTTCCAAGAACGCGGACGGCTATTCGGAGTGGAGTGAAACGTATACGTTTGAGTCCGACGACGACCCATGGCGGAA
This sequence comes from uncultured Roseburia sp., assembly GCA_947385255.1. Lineage (GTDB taxonomy): Bacteria > Bacillota > Clostridia > Lachnospirales > Lachnospiraceae > Roseburia_B. The sequence goes on from CANDKL010000239.1 coordinate 312, forward strand.
TACGCCGGTTCCGAAAAAGATTACATGGCCGGGTGGTTTATATGGAAGCCATTCAGCGGATCTGGCATTCGACCAGATATTCCAGCCAGGCGACGGCGGATTCCACTCAAGTGGGGAAACTTGGGAAACCAGAGGTGTTGGCATACCACTGACAGTAGAATACGATAAGGCGTACCGTCTGGATAAAATTGAGTATTATCCGAGAGACGATCATCCTACAGGCGGAAACGGAACCGTAACAAAAATGAAGCTGGAAACCAGCCTTGACGGCGTGCACTGGAAAACAGAAGGCGAATATAACTTTAATAGCGACAATTTAATGAAAACGATGGATCTGGAGGATGCGGCGGCACGTTTTATCCGGTTTACGGCTCTGGAAGCTGGCGGTAATTTCTTCGGGGCAAGTGAGATCAAGGTCTATAAAGTAGACGGTAGCACGGGTATTGCAGTCGGAAGTACAAACTTTGGTGAAACTGTTGAGGATGGCGATTATACGAACATGGCGAACTACCTGGGCAGCTCCACAAGGGACGGCGCTATCTTTGTAGATCAGATCCAGAAACGCCATGGCGATATTAATGCAAACAATGTTTATGATGTATATGACTATGCATTTACCATGTTCCAGTTAGACGGCGGCACGCAGAAAAAGGCTAAGGTAGGCGGTAAGTCGACGTTTGAAGTGAGCGCGGAGCAGGCAGCGGCAGGGGAAACCTTTACCGTGAATTTCAAGACCGAGAATGTTGCCGGCGTGAATGCGTTGGGACAGGTAATCGATTACGATCCAAGCAAGGTAGAATTTGTATCGATCGGGAGCTCCGATGCGATTGCGCAGATGGAAGACCTGTGTGTCATCAAAGATAAATATGAGGATGGCACCGCTTATGTTAATATTGCTTTTGCAAATAAGGGGAATCAGGAATTATATAGAGGCAGCGGTACAGTCGTAACGCTTACCATGAAGGCGAAAGAGGATATCTCTACCGGCGATGCGGATGTCATCAATCTGCACGGACTGATCCTGATTGGACCGACCTACGATACAAACGGGGAAATCGGAGAAGAACCGGTTGAACTGATCCGGCAATTCTCAATTGATGATTTTGATATCACCATGACAAATGAGAAGCTGCCGACCGATGACGGGACTAATGTAGAGAAGCTGATCCAGTATGGAAGCGCTGCAAGCTATGAGACATTGTTTAACGGTTCTATCGGCCGCGACTTTGAGCTTATGTGGGATGTTGACAGCAACCACGACGAAAACGGGAACCTTCCGGAGCATGTTACTTTGCCGTTAACCATGCATTTTACATTAAAAGAGCCGGCAGAGATGGGTTCGTTTAAAGTATACAACGCAAATAAGGCAAACGGATTTGTGACGGCCGCGAGTGCAAAGGTAAATTATACGGACGGTACCTCCAAAGAGAAGAAGCTCAGGTTAAAGAACGCTCAGCAGACCAATAATGCGGCATTTACGTTTGAAGACATATTTGTAGCCGGGAAGAAGGTAAAGAGTGTCGACCTGACAATTGATAAAGCGATTACACAGGGCGGCTCAAATACCACCAGAATGATGACCCTGGCAGAGGTTGAGGTAATAGGCAGGGATCCGTCAGAGGTAGTACCGGTTCCGGATAAAGTGGGAACAGACCGATTTAACATTACCATGACAAACGCTAAGCTCAAGGAAGATGACGGCTCCAACGTAAGCAAGCTGATTCAGAGCGGAAGCTATGATACGTTGTTTGACGGAAATATGGGCCGTGATTTTGAATTCCTGTGGGATATGGAAAGCAACTGGGCAGAAAACGGATACTTACCGTCCTATGTGACATTGCCGGTTACGATGCACCTGAATATGAAGGAGCCGACCAGGCTGAACGGCCTTGCAGTTTACAATGCAAATAAAGGAAACGGTTATGTAACAAGCGCAAGCGCAGAGGTGCTTTATACAGACGGCACAAGCGACAGCCAGGATATTATATTAAGCGCAGGCCAGCAGGTAGATAATGCCGTATTTGAATTCAACGATATGTTTAATTCAGAAAAAGAAGCAGAGCGTGTGGATATCACATTTAATAAGGCAATTACAGCAAACGGCGCGGAAACGCTCGGTATGCTGACCTTAGCGGAAATCGAATTGTTTGAAGACAAGACAGAAATACCGGTGAAATTGTATAGCAAGAATGAGTTTGCCGTAACTATGACAAATGCAGAGCTGACAGAGGACGACGGCTCCAACGTAACGAAGCTGATTCAGCAGGGCTCTTATGATTCACTGTTTGACGGCGCAATTGGCAGTAACCGCGGCTTTGAATTCCTGTGGGATATCGGCAACAACCATGATGAAACAGGCAAGCTGCCATCCTATGTAACATTACCTTTGACGCTGCATTTTGCACTCAATAATCCGGGTACGGTTAGCAATCTGATTGTTTACAACGCAAACAAGGGGAATGGTTTTGTAACAAAGGCCAGTGCGAAGGTATACTATGAAGATGGCAGAACTGAGGAAAAGGAAATTGAATTGGCGCAGGATGAGTGGAAGAATAATGCAGCATTTGCATTTGCGGATCTGTTCAATGCCAAGAAGAATGTGACAAGTATTGATGTGACCATCCTGAAAGCAATCCAGGCAAACGGAGCGGAAGTCAGCAATATGCTTACACTCGAAGAGATCCAGATTTGTAAGGGCGGCAAGGCGACGCAGATGGATCAGATCAAGGATCTTGCAGATATCGCCCAGGCAGCAGCGAACAGTGCAGAGGATGCCCAGGCGGCGGCAGAAACTGCCCAGGCAGCAGCAGAAGCGGCAGAAACGGCGGCAATAGCAGCCCAGACAGAGGCGGAAGCAGCCGAAACAAGAGCAAATGAAGCTGCTTTGAAATCTGCAGCAGCTCAGACAGCGGCTGAAACTGCAAGGAATGAAGCACAGAGGGCTCAGGCAGAAGCAGCGGCAAGTAAAGATGCAGTCGAGCAGGCAGCAAACAGGGCAGAGGTTGCAGAAGCAGCGGCAAAGCAGGCAAAGGCAGACGCAGATACCGCAGTATCCCAGGCCCAGACAGCCAAAGCGGCAGCAGACGATGCAAGGGCAAAGGCAGATACGGCCAGAACACAGGCAGAATCTGCAAAAGCAGCAGCAGAAGCAGCGAAGACAGCAGCAGAAACTGCAAGAGACGCAGCAAAGAACTATGCAAACAATGCGGAAACAGCTAAAACAGCAGCAGAAGCAGCAAGGCAGCAGGCAAATGCAGCGAAAGCAGACGCAGAGGCAGCAAAGGATGCGGCAGTTACCGCAAAGAACGAAGTAGACAATGCGAAGAAGGATGCAGAGAGCTCCAGGCAGAAGGCAGAAACGGCAGCAAGCTCCGCAACCGCACAGGCAGGTCTGGCACAGGCATCTGCAGACGCAGCAAAGCTGTCCGCACAGATGGCAGCAGATAAGGCAAAAGAAGTAGAAGCGAAGCTGAAAGAGGCAGAAGAGCTCTTAAAGAAAGCACAGGCAGACGCCGATGCGAAGCTGGAAGAGATGAAGAAGGCATTGCAGGCAGAGGCTGATGCACGGATTGCAGAGATGAAGAGCGTATTAGAGCTGGAGCAGTTCAAGAACACGAAGGTGAAGATCAAGAGTGTGAAGGGACAGACAGGCAAAGCAAAGGTAACCTGGAAAGCAGTCAGCGGGGCAGAGGGATATCAGATCGCATACTCCCAGAAGTCCAGCATGAAGGGCGCTAAGAAGGTTGTAGTGAATGGCCAGAGCAAAGCCAGCAAGGTGGTTAAGAAGCTGACAGCTAAAAAGGCTTACTATGTTCGCGTCAGGGCATTTAAGACGGTAGATGGTAAGAGGGTTTATACACAGTACAGTGCAAAGAAGAGCGCTCGTGTGAAATAAGATAAAGTAATAGAAGAACCGCCGCAGGTGAGGAGCCTGCGGCGGTTTTATTTTACATAATAAAAGCCACCCTGATACTTTGACTATGCTCTGGAGCCGCCAATTTAAAGAGTATTTGGCACAGCACTGCGTTATCTGATTTCGGAAAATTTAAGTTTATAATGGAAAGGAAGCTAAAATTATGTTATGATTAGGTGAAGTCGTTTGAAAATCTGGAAGGGAAAATTAAAATTTCAAATGAAGTTATTTGCAATGCCGGAGAATAAGGAAGAACAGGTTTTGCGTAATGCTATGATTTTATACCCGTATATAAGAAAAAGGAAAATATCGCATGGAAGGGCCGCGGAAATTCTGGGAATCCATAAACTAGATCTAATAGATTTGTATGGGCAAATGGGGTTTTGCTATTTTGACCAGACAAAAGAGGAGTTGGAAAAAGAGATTCAGACATTTAAGCAGCTGGGATTGGATCTTGGCGAAAGTGAGGCGATTGTCTTGTCGGATGATATACCGGCGGATTTATTATTGATGGATGAAGCAAAGGGCAGGGATGTGGCAGAGCAGATGCAGATTAATATCTTCAAATACTGTTGGAGCAGATAAGAGAATAAGAATAATTAAATATATGAAAAGGACAGGCGGTTGCCCGCCTGCCCTTTTTGTTTTAGCGTAATTTCAGCTTTTTGGGGTTTGTCAAGAAAAATGTGTAAGTTTTTCAATTTTTCCTTACCGGCAGTTTTCAAAGCTGCCGGTTTTGCATGTTAAAATTAAC